>JACDCN010000300.1 GCA_013817555.1 Actinomycetota bacterium | reverse complement strand
AGCCGCCAGCGCGCTCGAGGCCTCGCTTGAGAGCTTCTCCCCCGACGCGAGCCCAGCGCGGCGGAGCTCCCTGCCGCTCCAGGTTGTGGCCGACGGCGAGCCCACGCTCGGCCAGTTGATCCAGGCCGAAGAGCACGTAGCGCTCGGCGCTTCCAGGGCCTGCGGCCAGTGCGCGCCGCCGCTGGGGCGAGTCGCGGAAGGTGTAGAAGACGGTCGTCACGGCTCCGGCGGTAAGGTAGGCGACCGGCAACCACGGCGCTCGGACCGACGATGCACAGACAGAAGACGAAGTTCTCACACCGGGTGAACAGGGTCGCAGGCGCGCTCGAGCGTCGCGGCATCCGTGCGACGTACGAGCTCCACGACCGGGTTCTCTCGAACCGCAGGAGCCGGCGCCTCTTCTCGCAGGACAATCCTGAGCTCGACGACGTCCAGCGACGGATCGTCTCCGAGGTCGACGCCGACGGGTACTCCGTGCTGCCGTTCGGCGAGCTCGTTCGCGACCCTGAAGTCTGGCGCGACATCGAGGCTCAGCGGGACCGCTTTGTCGCGGAGACCGAGGCCGACCTCGCCGCAGGCGGTGAGAACGTCCGCGTCCGCCAAGGCAAGGAATTCGTCGTTCGGCTCCACAGCTACGGAGTGGAGCTCGGCCTCGACGATCCCTGGTTCCGCGCTTGCCTGTCGCGACGGATGCTCGACCTGGCAAATGCCTACCTGCGGATGTGGTCGAAGCTCGAGTACATCGACGTCTGGTACTCGGTGCCGCAAACCGCTGGCAGCGAGCGCGTCTCGTCGCAGCGCTGGCACCGCGACTACAACGACAAACACCTGCTCAAGGCCTTTCTCTACCTCGTGGACGTCGACGAGGAGATGGGCCCGTTCCAGTACGTGCCCGGCAGTCAGCCAGGCGGCCCGTACGCCGACGCGTGGCCGTGGAGCCCACTCGGCCAGAACTATCCGACGGAGGAAGAGCTCGAGCAACGGATTCCCGGCTCGGCCGTGCATGCCTTCGTCGCTCCAAAGGGGACGCTCATCTTCTGCAACACCGCCGGGTTCCATCGCGGCGGCTTTGGGACAACCGATCCGCGCGTGCTCGCGACCGTCACCTACTCCTCGCCGGCATCGCTCGCGTCGCTCACCGAGCGGAGCTACGAGTTCGCGGGCTCGCTCGAGGAGCTCGACGCGCCCGCCCGCTTCGCCGTGAGCTGATCAGCAGCCCGTGCCGAATGGACAGAACCTGAAGTCCTTGGGAACGACCAGGCTGAAGGGCACGGAGACGTCGCTGCGATCCACGAGCTCAGCCCGCAGGGAACCGCTTCCACGGATTGCGACTCGTCCTGAGAAGATCCCGTAGCGGTCGACGGCGGGAACGGCCACGCGTCGCCAGCTCCTGCCGGACTTCTGCTCGACGACCACGTTCTTGCTCACTCCGGCCGGAGTCCGACCCCAGTACGCAATCCTCCCACCCTTCTCACGGAAGGCCACGAACGGGAACCGGAACGCCCGCAGGGCGGGCTTCGGTCGATCGTTCTTGATCCCTCCCTGACCACGGAAGTAGAGGCCTGACTGGAACAAGCCGCCCGGGAAGGGCTCGTCCCGGATAAGGAACCACGTGACGAGACTGACGCCGTCCACCCACATCCGGTACAGAGCCTCGGAGACATAGCGCGCATGCAGCGGGAGGGGCAACCCTTTGGGATCCGCAGGATTCGAGTCGTAGCTGAACTCGGTGACCCAGAAGCCGGGCTGTCCGCGCGACTTGACATGCCCGGCCCTCGAGGCCGCCAGGAGCAGCGAACGCATCTCGCCGAGATCGCCGATCGAGACGTCGTCCGGGTGGAACGCTTCGTACCTCGGTCCGCCGTACGCATACGGATGGTGCGACCACACGTCGAACTCGGTCCGCTCGTCGCAGGTCGGCTTCGGGTTCGCGCCGCTCGACATGCACAGCATCTGACGCATGAACAGGAGTGGGCGGATCCTCTCCGAGTCGCTCGCGTTGGGGCCCGAACCCTCGTCACGGTCGCCCCCGTAGGGCGCAAGACCGCCTGCGACCACGACGTTGTCGCGATGGACGGCGTGCACCGCCTGCGCCATCGCGTTGACCATCGCGCGGTACCAATCGGGTGAGACGGCCTCGCCGTTCGCAAACTGCGGCATGAGATACCGTCTGAGATTCGGCTCGTTCCAGATCTGCCAGTACCGAACGCGAGGAAGGCCGCTGACCCGCAGGCTGTAGCGTGTAGCGGCAGCGGTCGCGAAGTCGGCGAGCGCCGACGGGCTGGGCCGGACGGGCCCGTCGTCGGAACGCCGCACTCCGCTCTGCACCCAGCGCGGAGCGTTTTGCACGTAGACAATTGCGTTCACGCCTGCAGCAGCTGCCGACCGAACTTGCCTGTCGGTATCGGCCCACCGGTAGAGCGGATCCGCGTGATCGCGGGCATTGAAGGTCGGCGGCTTGCTCGGTCCGTCAGGCGCGACCTGATCCCAGTTCACAAGCACCCTTACGAACCTCGCACCTGCCGTGCGCAGATGGGCGAAGCCCACGCCTGCATCGTGACCACGGAGTGCGAAAGGGTCCAAGAATGCTGTGTGAAGCGGTCTTCCAGGGCCGAACACCCACGCAGTCCGTGAAGGCCGCTCGGTCGTCGCGACATTCGAAGCGGAGAACGAGCGCGTATCCAGAGCTGCAAACGCCGCAGCCATCGCTACAGCGATGACGAGCCCGCTGACGACAAAGGAGCGACCCACGACGTGCTCATGCTAGCGACCGCGCCGGAGCCGAAAGGTTCCTCGAGTGCCTCTAGACTTCCTGCCCAGATGCACGCCCAAGTGCTGGACGTCGTTGTCGTTTCCTTCCGTTCGCGCGACTTGCTTCGGGCCTGTCTGTCGTCACTCCACGCGCATCCTGCGCAGAAAGGCG
>JACDCN010000299.1 GCA_013817555.1 Actinomycetota bacterium | reverse complement strand
CTCGTCGCGGTAGGGGCGGCGGTCCTGACAGCGGGTATCGGCGTGCTGATGGCGTTGTCCGACAACCGGCTGGGTGCGGTTGTCGTCGCTCTCGTCGGCGCGAGCGTGACCCTCGTCCTCGTCGGTCTTGCCGTGCTCCATCCGCGGCTCCTATACCGGAGGTTTCGGTATGAGATCACGGAGCTCGGGCTCTACGTCGCCCGCGGCTCCTACTGGCGCAGGTGGCAGGTCGTGCCTCACGCACGCATCCAGACGGTCGACACTAAGCGCGGACCGCTGGAGCGGGCGCTCGGCCTCGTCTCGGTCGCGGTAACGACGGCGTCTGCCAAGGGTGGGACCGACATTCCGGGCCTCGACCCGCTTGTGGCCGACTCGCTGGTACAGGAGTTGGCGCACCGGGCGGGGATCGACGAGGGAACGTGAGCAACGCTCACCTTCGGCTCGCGTTCGCCAGGAAACAAACATTCGAAACCATGTTTCCCCCGCGAACCCCCTTCTTTCTGAGAACGTGGAGAACCTCCCGGTTCCCCACACCCCTCCCCGCTCATAGGCCAACCAGGGTTGACCTATGAGCGAGCTTGCTCCCGAGCCGCGGGGACGACTCCATCCGCTGGCCGTCCTCGTCTTTGCGCGAAAGAGGATCGGGGCCAGCATCCTGCCGATCCTCGTCGTCGCCTTCACTTGGCGCGGTGGCTTCGCTTTGCCGGTGCTCGGTGTGCTCGTCGCCGTCGGCCTCGCCGTGCTCGTCCTCGAGTGGCGACGCTTTACGTATCGGATCGAAGCCGGTCGGTTGGTGATCGAGCGCGGAGTCCTTCGGCACACGACGCGCGTCGTGCCGCTCGATCGCATCCGCGGAGTCGACCTGCAGGCGCCGTGGCTCCACCGGGTTCTCGGTCTCGTTCAGGTGGAGGTGGAGGCAGCCGCGGGCGGGGGCTCCGCGGCGGAGCTGACACTGGCCGCCGTCTCCGCAGAGGAAGGCGAACGCCTTCGCAGGGCGCTGCTCTCGGCGGGGGCGAGGGAGGCAGCGACGGATGATCCACGTCCTGCTCGCGTCCTCTACCGGGCGACGCCCCGCCTGCTCGTTGCCGGAGGCCTCACGAGCGGTCGCTACATCCTCGCTCCACTCGCAGTGATCGGCGTGATCGCCAACTTCGCCGACGACTTGCCGAGCACGCTCGGAGACCGGCTGCTGAGCGAGGCAGCGGATCGAATCCCGACCGAAGCGTTCGGCGTGACCGCGCTCGTCGCTGTCGGGATCTCCGTCGCTCTCGTCCTCGCCGCAGCCGGCTCGCTTCTCACCGATTGGAGCTTCGAGCTGACCGATGACGGCGATCGCCTCGTCGCGCAACGGGGCCTGCTGACGCGGCGCACCGTGGCGATCGACCGTTCGCGTGTCCGCGGGTTCGATCTGCGCGACTCGCCGCTCCGCCGTGCGTTCGGACTTGTCGGGGTGAGGGTGGTCGCCGGTGGTGTCGCGGGAGGTCGCCCGGGCCGGACAACAATGGCTCCCGTAATCGCGAGAAACCAGGTGCATGAGCTGGCGCTTGCGCTCGATCCCCTGGCCATGCCGGATGCGACCCTCGAGCGCCATCCGATAGCCGCGCGGCCGAGGCGGCTCACCAGGGCGATTGTCGCGCCGGCCTTGCTCGGCATCGTCGCGCTGGGGCTCCAGTGGTGGTTGCCCGCGGCGGTTCTGCTCCTCCTCGGGCTTGCCGGAGCTCCCCTCGCACTGGACCGATACCGCCAGCTCGGCCACCGCTTCGATGGAAGCCGGCTCGCCGTGCGCGAAGGCTCCCTGTCGCGACGCTGGACCTCGCTCGATCCGCGCGCTGTCGTGTCGTACGGCGTGCAGCGCTCGCCCTTTCAGGCGCGGTCGGGCCTTTGCACCATCGTGCTCCATCTCGGGCAAGGCGCGGGCTCACGCCGGGTGCTCGACTGCTCGGAGGAGCAGGCGGCGGCCCTGCTCGCCACCCTCGATGTCCCGCTCTTTGCCCCGTTCGTCCCGCGCTCGTCGATACCGGTTGAGGTGGCGGCGTAGCCTCAGTCCCAGCGACGGGACAGTCGGAACGCCGCATTGATCAACCCCACGTGACTGTAGGTCTGCGGGAAGTTGCCGCTCTGCTCGAGCGTATCCGGGAGGATGTCCTCTGAGTAGAGACCGAGGCCGTTGTGGAGGGAGAGCAGGTAGTCGAAGAGCTCCCGCGCCTCGTCCGTCCGGCCCAGGATCGCGAGAGCCTCGACGAGCCAGAACGTGCAGACCGTGAAGGCCGCGGCGGGCATGCCGAAGTCGTCGGGAGACGAGTAGCGGCGGAGCAGGCCCCCGTCCACCGAGAGCGCGGCGCGGATCGCATCGACGTGCGAGATCGCGCGCGGGTCCTCGGGCGGAAGATAACCGAGGTGAACCGCCAGGAGAAGCGCCGCGTCGAGCTGCGACTCGCCGGCGACCTGGGTCAACGCTCCGACATCGTCGTTCCAGCAGCGAGTCGCGAGTACCTCCGCGGCCGCGCGCTCCACCGAGCGGGCCCGCTCGGCGAGCTCCGAGGCGCCGAGCGCCTCGGCGACCTCGACTGCGCGGCGCGATCCCGCCCAGTGCATGAGCACCGAGAAGCTGTGCAGACGGCTTCGCTCGCGGAACTCCCATAAGCCCGCATCCGGCTCCTCCAGGCGGGCCTCGATCTGGTCGAGGAGCGAGCCCACGATCTCGACTCCCGTCAGCTGTGGGATCTCGCCGACGAAGCGGGTGTCCAGGAAGAGGCGGCTGACGGCGAGCACCATCTCGCCGTAGACGTCGTTCTGCACATGCTCGAAGGCCTGGTTGCCGACTCGCACCGGGCCGTCGCCGTTGTAGCCGGAGAGGTGGTCGAGCACCCGCTCCTCCGCATCCGCGGCGCCGTTGATCCGGTACGCGGGCTGGAGGACGCCCTCGTG
>JACDCN010000060.1:3382-9749 GCA_013817555.1 Actinomycetota bacterium | reverse complement strand
GTGCAGTGCTGCCTGTCTCTCCACGCCGACATCGACTTTGGCGCTTTTCGTCTCGTCGCTCGGGAATCGACGCCGTCAGTGCTGGCCGAGAGCAGGGAGCGCCCGCTCTGGCAGCTTGTAGTTGTGCTTCTTGCGTCGATTGCGCTGATCGTGGCGTTCGTGATCACGCTCGCATTCGTCGTCGCCCGCCTTGTCACCGGAGCCGCCTACTGACTCGAGCGATCGGCGGAAGCCGTTGCCCCCGCTGGTCTCCATAAACGCTCCATACCCACGGTTCGAACCCGACTTTGCGCGCGGCCATGGCAATCAGCGGCAAATCGTCCTTTCGCTAAAGCCGCAAAACAAGCCAAATTCGTTGCTGTGGGTTGCCACTGGTTGCGGCGAGGCTTTCATGGTAAGGAGGGGGTCGACAGGGCGCGTCCATTGAGCCGAGGACCAGGCGCTCTTCGAGATGGAAGCAGAAGGTCGGGCGCCGACGGGTCTCCGAGAGTACCTGCGAGAAAGACCCGCGATACGCGTCTTTCACCTCCTGAAAACCGCAGATTTGCAGGGGTCTCTGACCTCCAAAACAAGCGGATGATGGGACTCGAACCCACGGCCTCCTGCATGGCAACCCGCCCTGACAGGTTCCGACTGAAGCAGCAGCTGCACGGTTGAGCCAAATCGCTGAGACAAGGAGAGGTTGAATCAGACTGAATCAGCCTCGTTCGGGAGAAAATCGGGGAGAAAATCCGTGTCCACACAGACAACAGCGATGAAGTCGGATTCCATCCCACGATTCCCCTCGAGGGGATCGGACGGCGACAACGCGATGATCGAAGCGTTCTGGTCCGGGACCGTCCCTGACCGCTCAGGTTCTCTCGAAGTGGGCGCGACCGACTGTAGTGGTGGCAAGAAGCTGAGCCGACAGGATTCCGAGCCCCGCGCTGAATGTTAAGGGTCTCGCAAGAGTGGCGTAATCTCCTCTGCGTAGGCTCCTGGGACGGAAGAGGAGCGAGGTCACCCTCGTCCGCCTTTTTGTACGATCGACAACAAGGGGGCCCAATGTTTTCGAAAAGGAAGTTGCTCGTGGGGGTCTGTGTGCTCGCGACCCTCGCCCTGGCGGCGACCGCGCCGGCAAGTTACGGAGGCGGCGACGAGCTCGAGACCTACCGGGTCACGCTCAAGAATCTGACCTCCGGGCAGCCGTTCTCGCCGCCGGTCGCCGCCACGCACAGGAAGTCGATCCGCATGTTCCAGGTGGGAGGATTCGCCTCGGACGAGCTTGCGGCGATCGCGCAAGGCGGCGACGAGGTGCCGATGTTCAACCTCTTCAACGGGTCGCCCAAGGTGACTCAAGCCGTCGACATCGGCAAGCCACTGACCCCGTTGGAGAAGGTGGTCGGAAGCTTTACGGACACCGTCACCTTCGATATTTCGGCGCGAAAGGGCGACAGGCTCTCGCTCGCGACGATGCTCATCTGCACGAACGACGGCTTCCTCGGCCTCGACTCCGTCAAGCTCCCAGACGACGACCCGAGGACCTTCTTCGTGAATGGCTACGACGCGGGCAGGGAGAACAACACGGAGATCAGTCCGCACATCGTCGATCCCTGCAGCGCCCTCGGCCCGACGCCGCTGCCCGGCGATCCCGACGGGAACCTCGAAAGCGGACCGGGCGTGACGACACATCCGCCTGAGCGGATCCAGCACCATCCCAACATCAGCGGAGTCGGCGAGCTTTCTATCCTCCTGCACGGCTGGAAGGACCCCGTTGCCAAGGTGACGGTCGAACTGCTCGACGACGAGGAAGACGACTAGCCGCTCCGCCGACAGCGGGGCAGCGTGAGCGAGGCCGGGCGCGCGCCCGGCCTCGCCATCTCCAGGCCCGTGCCGGCTGCGGCGCTCGAGACGCTGTCACTTACCTGTCTTGAAGAGACGAGGCCGACCCCGAGCGTGCGTGGGCGACGCGCCCGGCGAGCGCTATGTCCTCGCCTTTGAGGCCCTTCGGCGCCCCCTTGCCGTTCCACCACTCGAAGACCTGAGAGGTCGCCGCGAACGACCAGCGCCCAGAGAGCCCGACGACGAGGCCGATGAATCCGACGAGCGCACCGACCCTCATGATGCGGTAGCCACCTCGATGCGCCTCGTCCGCCTTATGTCAGCCTCTTTGAGCGGGTATCTCGTCGGCACCCTACCGTCGTCCGACGTCGCCTCACGCCTTGCAACCGGCGGGTCCGTCGACCTCCGTTCCGCCGGAAGCCGAAACCCGGGTGGGATGAACGTGCTCCGCGTGCTCGGGAGACGAGCGGGTCGTGCCGTGATCGTCGCGGACATCGGCAAGGGCTACGTCGCATGCGGTCTGGGTCGTCGACTTGCCGGCGACGTTGGCGCGCACGTCGCGGGCGTCGCCGCGGTCCTCGGGCACTGCTATCCGCTCTGGAGGCGATTCCGAGGGGGCAAGGGCGTAGCCACGAGCTTCGGGCAGTGCCTGTACACGTTCCCGGCCTACGCGCCCATCGATGTCGCGGTGGCGCTGGCAGCTTCCCGCGCGCCCGGGCTCCGCCGCCCTGCCCTGGTCTCGGTCGGCGTGTCGTCGACCGCCTGGCTGCTGGCCAGTGTCCTGTGGTGGACGCGCGGACTACCGAACCTCTGGGGACCTCGACCCACGGCCGCGCTCCCGCTCGCCAATGCTGCAACGGTTCTGGTCATCGCGTCGAAGGCCGTCCCGGCGCTCCTCCGCCGCGATCCCGCCGATCTCGTGGCGCCTCGATGAGCACGACCGCGATCTGTACCGACTCGAGCGCACTCCTTCCGGCTCGGGTCGCCGACCTCGGCATCGAGGTCGTCCCAATTGGGATCACGCTCGACGGTGAGCCGTTCGACGAGCGTGCGCAGCCGATCGACGACTTCTACGAGCGATTGATCGACGGCGTCGAGGTCACGACATCCCAGCCGAGCCCCTCGGACTTCACGGATGCGTATGCAAAGCTCGCCGCGCGCGGAGCGCGGAGGGTGCTTTCGATCCATCTCGACGCCCGTGTCTCGGGAACGACGAGCTCTGCCGAGCTTGCGGCCAGGGAAGCACGCGTCCCTGTGCGCGTGGTCGATACGAGGACGGTGAGCTTCGGTGTGGGCGTCTGCGTCAGGGCGGCCGCCGAGGCGCTCGCCGCAGGAGGTTCCGCGGGTGATGCGGTTGCCGCCGCCGTGCGGCTCGGCACGGCGATGAGGAACGTGTTCGTCGCGCATCGGGGACCGGGCGGCCGAGTCCCCGAGCTGCAAGGATGGTCCGTGCGCACGTTCGCAGACGGAAGGACGCTGCCGATCGCAGCGTGCGACAACGCCGACGAGACGGTGGACTCCATGGCGGCCCATATGCTCGGCGGGGAGGCGCTGATTCGGGCGGCGGTCGGACACGCGGCCGAGGTCGTGGAGGCTCGAGCCGACGACCTGGCGGACATGCTGGCTCGCTCCTCACTGGTGCTCGGCGTCGAGCGTTACCGAGTCGGCGCCGCGGTCGGAGCTCACACCGGCCCCGTCGCCTTCGGCGCCTTCTGGTGGGCGGCGGAGGTCTAGGCTTCGTCCGAAGGCCACATGCGCAGCGAGCCGCGACACGTTCGTATACTGGCCGCCGTCGGTGTCGTGCTCACGCTCGCCCTCGCCGGCTGCGGCGGTTCCGAGGAGAGCACGCCGAGCGACGAGGAACTCGGGCGCATCGCCGAGGAGATCAACAAGACCGTGCCCATCGTCGGGCTCGGCGAGGCGTCGCCGCCACCGCCGGGCGCAGCCGCTTGGGAGACCGACTTCTCCAAGCGCCTCGTCCCACTCGGGGAGTTCCGGCCCGGCGGGCCGCCGAAGGACGGGATCCCGGCGATCGACGATCCGCACTTCACCCGCGCCGAGGCCGTCGGTTGGCTCGAGGGCCGGGAGCCGTGATCGTGGTGACGGTCGCAGACGAGGCGCGCGCGTACCCGATCCAGATCCTCACGTGGCACGAGATCGTCAACGACCAGATCGCTCGTGTCCCAGTCGCGGTGACCTTCTGTCCGCTTTGCAACACGGCGATCGTCTTCGACCGTCGGCTGGACGGAGACGTTCTCTCCTTCGGAACGACCGGGAAGCTCCGCGAGTCCGATCTCGTCATGTACGACCGGAAGACCGAGTCCTGGTGGCAGCAGTTCTCGGGCGAGGCACTGGTCGGGACGCTGGCCGGGGAGAAGCTGCGCCAGCTGTCCGCACGCATCGTCTCGTGGGAAGAGTTCCGGGACGACCATCCGGCCGGGCTCGTCCTCGACAGAGAGACCGGGTTCGTTCGCGAGTACGGCGTGAATCCGTACGCCGGCTACGACAGCGTGGACAGCTCACCGCTCTTCGCCACGCGAAACGGGGACGACGACCGGCTGCCGCCGAAGGAGCGCGTCGCCTACGTCGAGGTCGGAGGCGATGCGTTCGCGGTTCCGTTCTCGTCGCTCGCGGAGAAGCGAACGATCGTGGTGGAGACGGACGAGGGCGAGCTGGTCGTTCGCTGGCAGCCGGGAGTCGCCTCCGCGCTCGACGAGATCATGATCGCCGGGGGCCGCGACGTCGGAGCCGCGACCGTGTCCCTCGACGGGCAGCCGATTCCGTTCTCAGAGCCGTTCTGGTTCGCGGTCGCCGCTCTTCGCCCCGACATCGAGATCGTGGACGACTGACGCGAGATTGCACAACACGATACTTCCGAGTGGGGTTACGCCGCCGCAGACGATCGTCCTGAGTTCAGACTTTCTCAACCGCTGCCGTGGCACTCTCAGTACGTCGCTCTCAATCGGAAGGACGTGAACCGATGGCTGTCACGACCGCCCAGAATGCTCCGCTCCCCGACCGCGCGCCGCTCTGGCTGCGGCTCGCGGCGATTCCGCTCACCCTCGCGATCCTGCTCGCCGGGCTGTGGTTCTTCGCTGGCGTCGTCGCGCCCGGCTACGACTCCTCGATCGCGCTGGGGGTGGCGTGGTTCGTCGCCGCCTCCCTCGGGATCCGTTTCGGCCTCCGCGGCCGGCGCGCGCTCAAGCTTCCCGTGCAGGCGACGTTCCTCGCGACGGCGGTGCTCGTCGGCGCGATCTTCGCCTGGACGACATTCCGCGACGTGACGGTCGTCGAGGACGTCGCGGGAGGCCGGCCGGCGTCTCAGGCTCCAGGCGACGACGCGGGTGGAAGCAATGTGCAGCTCTCGAGCGGGCTGTTGGTCGGGCTCGCGCACGGGGCGTCCGGCTCCGCCGCCGTGGTTAAGCTCGGCTCGGGCGGGCGCGTGCTGACGTTCACCGACCTCGACACCGACAACGGTCCAGATCTGCGCGTCTACCTGGTCGCGGGACCGGTGTCGGGCGACGACGACGTGGGCGACTTCGTCGACCTCGGTGGGCTGAAGGGCAACAAGGGCACGCAGCAGTACGAGATCCCGGCCGGCACCGACACGGACCGCTACAGCACGGTCGTCATCTGGTGCCGCGCGTTCACCATCTCGTTCGCCAAGGCCGAGCTCACGAAGACGTGATGCGGTACGACCTCGTCATCGTCGGGATGGGCTCGGGCGGCATCGTCGCCGCCGAGTTCGCGGCATCGCTCGGAGTGCGCGTGGCCGTAGTCGAACGGAGCCGCGTCGGGGGCGACTGCCTCTGGACGGGCTGCGTCCCCTCGAAGGCGCTGCTCGCCTCGGCAAAGGTCGCGCAGCACATGCGAACCGCCGACCGCTACGGACTGACGGCCGTCGAGCCCGAGGTCGACCTCGCCGCAGTCTGGCGCCGGATCCGTGCGATTCAGCAGCAGATCGCCACGACAGACGACGACCCCGCCCGCTACCAGGCGATGGGAATCGAGCTCGTCTTCGGCTCGGCCCGCCTCGCAGGGCCAAACGCCGTCGTCGTGGGCGAGCGGGTGCTCGAGACGCGCCGTGTTCTCCTCTGCACGGGCAGCCGCCCAGCGGTGCCGCCGGTGCCGGGGCTCGAGCAGGCGGGCTTCTTGACGAGCGAGAACTTCTTCGAGCTCGAGAACCCGCCGCGCAGTGTCGTAATCATGGGCGGCGGCCCCATCGGAGTCGAGATGGCGCAGGCCATGAATCGTCTCGGGATCCGCGTGGCGCTCCTGCAGCGAGGCGACAGGCTGGTGCCGCGTGACGAGCCCGAGCTCGCCGAGCTCCTCGCCGGCGTACTGCGAAGGGAGGGCGTCGACATCCACTTCGGCACCGTGGCCTCCCGCGTCACTGTCGAAGGCGGGCGCAAAGTCGTGCAGGGCGCAGACGGTGAGCGCTTCGAGGCGGAGGAGATCCTCGTCGCCGCCGGGCGGACGCCGACAATCGACGGTCTCGGACTCGAGGAGGCCGGCGTCCTGCTCGGCCCCCGCGGCGTCGCCGTGG
>JACDCN010000060.1:0-3282 GCA_013817555.1 Actinomycetota bacterium | reverse complement strand
CAGGGCGCAGACGGTGAGCGCTTCGAGGCGGAGGAGATCCTCGTCGCCGCCGGGCGGACGCCGACAATCGACGGTCTCGGACTCGAGGAGGCCGGCGTCCTGCTCGGCCCCCGCGGCGTCGCCGTGGACGGCCGGATGCGGACGAGCGTCTCCTCCATCTACGCGGTCGGAGACGTCGCGGGGAGATATCACTTCACGCACTCCGCCGGACACGAGGCGGGTCTCGCCGTCCGGGACATGTTCTTCCCCGGCAAGGGCAAGGTCTCCGACCTCGTCCCGTGGACCACGTTCACCGACCCGGAGCTCGCTCACGTGGGTCTGACGGTCGCGGAGGCGGAGCACCGCCACGGGGCCGAGAAGGTCGCGGTCGCACGTGTCGATCTGTCCCACTCGGACCGGGCGCGTACCGAGGGAACGACCGAAGGGCGCATCGTCCTCGTCACCGCGCGCAACAAGCTCGTGGGGGCGCACATCCTTGCGCCGGCGGCGGGCGAGATGATCCACGAGCCCGCACTTGCGATCCGTCACGGGATGAAGCTGCGTGAGCTCGCGACGATGATTCACGTCTATCCGACGATGACCACCTCGATCAACCTGCTCGCCGCTGAGGCCGCCTACGGTTACGCGCAGCGCTACCGCTGGCTGGTGCGACGCGAGAAGCAGGCGGCGTAGACTCGTCCCGTCCGATCGCGGTGCGGGCCAAGGTCGCGGGGGAAGTCCTCCTCGATGTCCTGCGCGGCCTTCTTCGGAGGGACGTCCCTCAATCCCTCAGTCCCTCAATACTCGGGCCGGAAGCGGCTTGCAGCAGGTGTTCGACTACCTGTCAAAGATCGAGAACCTGCCGAACTGGGCCAGCGAGTTCGCCCGCGACCTGAAGTACGAGGACGGCATGGCCAAGGTCGTCAACAACCTCGGCGAGTTCTACTTCGTCATCGAGGCCGACGCCGAGACCGGCGTGATCGATATGTACGCCGGCCCGACCGAGGACGAGCTCGGCCTCTTCCCCACTCGAGTCGTCGGCCTGCCGGGCGACACCAGCGAGTTCAGCTTCACGATGTTCCAGGCGCCAGGCATGCCCGACGAGCTGTTCGAGTCGCAGTATCAGTCACTGCTGCGCGAGTTCGAGAACATCCGCAGGACGTTCGCCGCGTGATCGCGACGGCGCGCGTCGACCGTGACGACCTCGGCTTCCTGTTTGCCAAGGCCACGCAACGCTGGAACGAGCTCCTCGCGGAGCGCTTCGCCGCCCACGGCTACGGCGAGGTGCGCCCGTCGTACGGTTCGGTGCTGCTCCCGCTCTACGAGGAAGACGGCCTCAGGATGGGAGAGCTGGCCGCGCGCGCGCGTCTGAGCAAGCAGACGATGACGCAGCTGATAGTGCGGCTCGAGCGTGATGGCCTCGTCGAACGTCGACCCGACCCGACCGACGCGCGCGCAACCCTGATCTATCTGACTAAGAACTCGAATCAAAATGAGTTCTCGAGTCGTCGGTAGCAGACGAGGCAGCATCCGATGGCGAGGAATGCTTGGTGGATCTCGTGGCGGCGGTCGTAGCGGACCAGTAATCGTTTGAAGTGGTGCAGCCAGGCGAAGGTGCGTTCGACGACCCAGCGCACGCTGCCGAGGCCGGAGCCGTGCCCGGTTTGGCGGCGGGCGATGACAGGGCTGATGCCGCGCTGACGGACGAGCCGGCGGTATTTGTCGTGGTCGTAGCCGCGGTCGGCGACGACCTGAGCGGGCCGGCGGCGAGGACGGCCGATGGCACCGCGCACCGGCGGCACCGCGTCGAGCAGCGGGATCAACTGCGTGATGTCGTTGCGATTGCCGCCCGTGACCGAGTAGGCGAGCGGAATCCCGCTGGCGTCGACCAAGAGATGGTGTTTGGAGCCCGCTCTGCCTCTATCCACCGGGCTCGGGCCCGTTTCGGAGCCCCTTTTTTCGCCTGCACGTAGCTGCCGTCGATAACCGCTCGTGACCACTCGATCTCGCCCGCCTGCTGCAACCTGGCCAACAGCAGCTCGTGCAGCCCGTCCCAGACACCAGCCGCTTGCCACTCGTCCAGTCGGCGCCGGCACGTCGCCCCCGAGCCAAACCCGAGCTCCAGCGGCAGATGTCGCCACGCGATCCCGGTGTACAACACGAACAGGATCCCCTGCAGCGTCTCGCGGTCGCCAAGGCGCTTGCGGCCGGGATAGCGAAACCGCCGCGTCCTCCTCGGCAAAAGCGGCTCGATCAGCTCCCACAACCCGTCCGGCACATCCCACGGCCTGCCCATCGCCATCCCCCTTCAGCTTGAAGACAGATGCCGACGGCTTCGTCACCCGCGGACGGGTCCCTTCATTTTGATTCGAGTTCTAAGCGCGCACGCCGTTTCGAGCCCGTCGCCGCAGGGGTGCTAGCCGCGCTCGACCGCTCGGTCAAACGGCGCCTCAGCGCGGAGCGCGTCGCCGCGCTCAAGGAAGCACTGCGCGAGCTGATGGAGCTCGACGGCGTCCGCGCAGTCGCCCCGAAGCTCGACCGCCTCAAGCGGCCAGCGTGCTCGGCAGCCCGAACGCGTCGAACAAGCCATGTTCGAGGAAACCGGTGATCGTGCTGATCTCGTCGCATCGATCGTGAGCACCATCAGGCCGTAGGGCCGGTAGACGCCCCTCATCGTCGGCGGCGTAGGCAGCGAGAGTCGGCTGCCCGTTGACATCGAGTCGCCCGCTGATACATCATGAACTTCTGATATCACTGTCGCGATGAGCAGCGCCCTCAGCTCCGCCCCGTTCCGACTTCCGTCGGCGCCGGCGGCGACGGATCTCGTCGCCAAGTACTTCCGCGGGCTCGGCGACCCGAGCCGTCTGCGGATCCTCGAGCTCTTGCGCGGTGAGGGGGAGCTGAGCGTGGGCGAGCTCGTCGAGCGTCTCGGGCTGCCGCAGCCGAAGGTCTCCAACCACCTCGCCTGTCTACGCTGGTGCGGGTTCATCGAGGCGCGCCGCGAGGGGCGGACGGTCTACAACCGGATCGCCGACCCACGCGTTGTGGCGATGCTCGACCTGGCCGAGTCGCTTCTGGCCGACAACGCCGAGCACGTAGCCGCCTGCTGCCGCATCGAGGAGCCGAAGCGATGAGGCGGCCGCGCGTCGAGATCCTCTACTTCGACGGCTGCCCGAACCACGAGGCAGCACGCGCACTGGTCGAGCGAGTCGCCGCCGAGCTGCAGGTCGAGCCCGAGATCGACCTCGTCGAGGTCCCCGATGCCGATGCAGCCGCGCAGCTTCGCTTCCTCGGCTCCCCGAC
>JACDCN010000298.1 GCA_013817555.1 Actinomycetota bacterium | reverse complement strand
CGCCGAGGCACTGGGGGCAGTCGGCGACGTGCTGGCGGTCGGAGTCGGCCACCCCGGACGGCTCGTCGAGCAGCCGGCGCAGCACGCCTTCAGTCGGATGACGCATGACGGTTCAACTCCTTGCGTAGGGCGGATTCGGCGCGCCGCACGGTGGTGCCGACGCTGCCGGGGGACAAGTCGAGCGCCGCGGCGACGTCGGCGTAGCTCAGGCCGCTGTGCCGCAGCACGAGGGCCACGGCCTGTTTGCGGGGCAACCGAGCGAGCGCCGCGCGTACGCGGCTGCGCTCCTCGAGAGTGACCACCGCCTCGGCCACATCGGATACGACGGTCTCGTGCCCCGCGGCGGCGACCTCCTCCCGCGAGGCGCGACGGCGTCCCGAACGGAGCAGGTTCAGAGCGGTGTGGGCGGCGGCGACGCAGAGCCAGCCGCCGGCCTCCTCGGCCGGCACCGACGAGCGACCGAGGGAGAGGAACACGTCCTGTGCGACGTCCTCGGCCTGGTCCCGCGAGCCCAGCACCCGGGCGGCCACGCCGACGACCCGCTGGTAGTCGCGGTGGAAGATCTCGTCCAGGTCGGCGCGCACGGCACCGCGAACCGAACCCGACCCCGCCATGCTCTCCTTCCTCTCGTCCTGCCCCTCCGCGGCGCCGGCGACCGCTCCGGGGGCCGCCAGGACGGCCGCGGCCGTCGCTCCTCCGTGCCGAATCAGGTCCATGTCTCTACAGCACCGCCGGGATCAGGAATGTGACATCGGGCGTCTGCAGTGTGCCCGTGACGAGGCCGGACGGGGAGTTCAGGCGGACGTTGGCGGACTGAGCACTGCGCGACCGCTGATCCTCAACCGGCGACCGGTGGGACCGGGCTTGAACGCGACGGTGATGCCGAATGCGTTCATCGCGCTCCGCAATCCCTCCGGCGTCCAGAGGTTCTCGAGAGCAACCTCAGCCGCTTCGCGAAGTTGATCCGCAAGCTCGCCGCGCGCCTCTGCGCGCGCGGCGGCTTGCAGGATCGCGTGACGGCAAGGGGAAGGCCGGGGTGCGCTTCTACGACGGCGACGAGGCGATCGTCGGCGGCTCACGCATCGAGCGGTAACCACACCCCGTCGCGCATCAGCAGCCGCCCGGACAGCTCGTTCGCCTCACGCCACGCGCGGATCTCGGTCGGCGTCACGCGCAGGTACACGTAGTCGCCGGGCTCCGTGCGCGCGTCGAAGCCGGTGTGCTCCGTGTGCGCATCGGCGGTCGCGTCGTCGACGCCTTCCGTCACACGGCCGTCGACGAGCACGACGTCGCGCGTCGGACCGACGCCGACGCGCGCGACGCCGGCACGCAAGAGGTTCGTCGCGGTCGGAGACGAGCGCGGCGTCGCGAGCACGAGCGCCGCGCCGTCCCAGTAATGGGAGAGCGGGACGAGATGGGCGTTCCCCAGCTCGTCCGCGCTCGCCACCCAGCAGTCGACCTCCGTGCGCAGCAATGCGAGCGTGTCCGCCTTGCGCTCCGCACGCGACCGCGGCACCGGCCTCACGCCGCGATCTTCTCCAGCAACGCGTCGATGCGCGCGAAGCCCGCCTTCGCGCCCTCCTCGACGCCGTACTGCATGGTGGTGTCTCGCTGCTCGGTCGTCTCGAAGCGCATCGTCTGGGTCAGCCTCGTCTGCTCACCGAGATCCTCGAACTCGAGCGTCTGCAGGTGATTCTGGAACGTCTGCACGAGGCGCGCGGGTGGCTCGACCTCGCGGAACTCGCCCTCGACGATGCCGAAGGCGGTTCGGAACCGGTAGGTGCCGCCGGGACGGATGTCCATCTCCTCGACGACGGTGCCGTCGCCCCACCATTCGGGGATCAGCTCCGGATCCGTCCAGACGGAGTAGACGTGCGTGCGCGGTGCGTCGAAGATCCGCTCGACGCGGATCTCGAGCTCGTTCGGGGTGGTGACGGTGGTGCTCATCGTGCTCCTTTCGTGCGTTGGACAACCTGCGCGAAGCGGTCGAGCCGCTGCAGCCACGTACTGATGCCCTCGAAGGCATAGGGCACGAGTGCGCATCTGCGGGCACGGCCGACCTTCTCCGTGGCGACGAGGTTCGCCTCCTCGAGCAGCCGGATGTGCTTCTTCATCCCGGTCAGCGACATGCCGAAGGGCTCGGCGAGCTCGCTGATCGTCGCGCTGCCGGCGCCGAGCCGTTCGAGCACGGCGCGCCGGTTCGGGTCGGCGAGGGCCGCGAACGCGCGGTCGACGGTCGTCGGATACTGAACCATTAAGTTCAGTATTGCGGACCTGTCCGGAAAGGGCAATAAGGTCCGGGTCGTGCGCTTGCTCGTCGCCGCTGCGAGGTCCGGTACACGGGCCGCCTGACCGCCGTCCCGCCGGAAGCGGTCCGCCGCCGATCCTCAAGGCCGACGGCTCCTGCGCCGGTCACGCGGTTTTGCGCGGGACCTCGCGCAGCTCTGCGCGGCCGTCTGACGCGCGATCCTCAACCCAGAGCTGGAGCTGCACCCGGAGCGCGCTCATCAGCTCGACTCCGTCTTTCGGCGAGAGGCGTGAAGGCGCCACTCAGAGCGAACCCATTGATGAGGATCGTCGAGAGCAAGAGCGCCACGAACGGAGCAACCTTCCTACTCCTCGAGGAAAGCTCACAAAGGGATGTTGCCGTGCTTGCGCCGCGGTCGCGGCTCACGCTTCGTGAGCGCCGTCGTCAGCGCGTCGATCAGCACGGGCCGCGTGCGCCGCGGCTCGATCACCTCGTCGAGATAGCCGCGCTCGGCGGCGGCGTACGGGTTGGCGAAGCGCGCTTCGTAGTCCTCGATCAGCTCGGCTCGCTTCGCGTCGGCGTCCCCGGCCTCCTCGAGCTCGCGCCGGAAGATGATGTTGACGGCGCCCTCCGGGCCCATCACCGCCACCTCGGCCGTCGGCCAGGCGAAGTTGAAGTCGGCACGGATGTGCTTGGAGCTCATGACGTCG
>JACDCN010000297.1 GCA_013817555.1 Actinomycetota bacterium | reverse complement strand
GTTTCGAGCAGTACGAGATGGCCTCTGTTAGCTACTCAGACAACGCATGGTCTCCCGAAAAGTAACCTAGAGTGACTTTTTTAATTCTCAGCGGGAGTAGGATCGGTTTCGAAGGAGGTCACGTGGCCGCGACGACGCCTCCGATCGAGAACGTGCGGACGCTCGCTCCGAGCCTCGGCTTCACTCTTGGCGAGACGAGCCTCGGGCCGAGGTTGCGGTGGCGTTCAGCGTGGCCGAGACGAACTGTGCGCGCTACTCCTCTGGCACTGCAGGGAGTATGACCACCGGAGAGAGCGCGTGCTGGACGCAGTGCTGGCTGACCGAGCCGAGCAGGAGTCCGGCGACTGCTCCCCGGCCTCGTGATCCGAGGACGAGCAACTCGGCGTCTTCGGCGGCAGCAATCAGAATCTCCGCGGCGGATCCCTCCACGATCTTGGCATCGAGCTCGAGGAACGGCTCCTTTCGCGCCCGCTGCAGAACCTCGTCCAGCAAGCTCTGCGCCGCCCGTCGGTAGTTCGAGCGCAGCTCCTCCCTCTGCTCGAGCGGGAGGCCGGCCGCCGGGAAGCCCGGTACGGCCAGGCCGGTGTCGCCCGATCGGCGTCTGCCATGCATGAATCGCGCGGAGACTCGAGCTGCGCAGGCGGGCCTCGGCAAGGGCCCAATCGAGAGCTGAATCGCTGCTCGCGGATCCGTCGATACCGACAATGATCGTGCCCATCGAATCGATGCATGCCCGGTAAAGCGCAAAACGACGCTTGGCTGCTTCGGTGGAAGGCGAGCACTGCGGAGAGGTATGCGACTGACGCGCGGTCGCTCGGACGGGCTCACGTGGCGCGTGCTGTTTCCTTGGTGCTCGAACGGGTATCTCACCTGCTCCGACCTGTTCAGCGAAAAGGAGTGGAGATGGGCAAGAACGTTCGAGATGCAATGACGCCGGGTGTCACTAGCGCGAACCCGTCGCAATCGGTCGCAGATGCCGCTCAGACGATGAAGAGCGAACACATCGGCTCCCTTCCGGTCGTGTCCGACGGGCAGCTGGTCGGCATGCTCACCGATCGCGACATCGTCCTGCGCGTCGTCGCCGAGCGCGTCGATCCCGATTCGATCAACGTCGGCGACATCGTCTCCGGCGACCTCGTCACCGTCGAGCCGGATCAGGATCTCGACGAAGCGCTCGCTTTGATGGCGCGTCACCAGGTGCGTCGGCTGCCGGTCGTCGAGGGCAGCGAGCTCGTCGGCATTCTGGCCCAGGCCGATGTCGCTGTGGAGGCCAGGGAGAAGAAGGCCGGTGAGATGCTCGAGGAGGTTTCGCAACCCTCCTCGACCGAGCGCGCCTGAGGAACCTGGCGCCATCCAGCCGCGTGCGCCCGGTTGAACGGCACGGGCGCGACCGAAGACTCCGAGTGGACCTCCTACGCGGTCGGCGATGTCGTGCTGGTGTTGCTCTATGCTGCTTGCCCTGGCCTGAATGGCGCCGCCGCACGAGAGGTTTCCGAGGCACCGAGAAGGAGGATGACATGAAGCTCACCTACCTCGTCAAGGGCCTGCCCGGCCATCCACTCCACCCGCCCCTGACCGACGCCACGATTGGGATCTACACCGCCGCGACCACTTTCGCTGTCCTGAGCGCGGTCGGCGTCAGCGAGGGCAACATGGCGACGGCTTGGTGGCTCGCGCTCGTGATCGGCCTGATCGTCACCGGTCCGACGGCGCTGACCGGGCTGATCGACTGGCTCGGCATCAGCTGGGGCAGCCCGCTCTGGCGCACAGCGACCGCCCACCTACTGGCGATGGTGACGGCGACCGTCTTCTTCCTACTGGCGGCGATCTTCGGCCACGGCGGCTACGTCGACGGCGAGGTCACCGGCGGCGCGCTGGTCCTGAATCTGATCGGCTTCGGCACGCTCACTCTCGGTGGCTGGCTCGGCGGCACGGTCGTCTTCGTCCACGGCATGCGCGTCCTCAACCTGGTCGAGGAGCCGGCGCTGCGAGCGGCGGCGCCGGTGGCAACGCCGGAGAAAGAGGCCGCCGCCGGTGAGCGGCCGCGCGACGACGGCGAGCGCGAGGGACTGACAAGCTAGTGGACGCCTGGGAGGGTTGGGGGTTCCAGCGTTTCTATCTGCTGTTCGTCGGCGCCGCCTTCTTGATGCTCGGGTTGCAGGTGCTCTTGTTTCCACTGGCGGGCGGCGTTCCGCAAGTGGACGATGTACGGCCCGGTTCTCTTGGCGCCGGTGCTCGCGGCGGCGGGCGTCGCGGCGGCGATCACGCGCGACGGACTCATTGGCTGGGTCGCGCTCGTCGTCTTCGGCCTCGGTGTCCTCGACGGGCTCGTCGGCGTCTTCGAGCATCTGCGCGGCATCGGCGGGCGGATCGGCGGCTTCACGTTGCGGAACCTGGTCGCCGGGCCGCCGCCGCTGCTGCCGGCGATGTTCATGGCATTGGCTGTCAGTGGCGGGCTGGCGATCGTCTGGGGCGCGCTGTGAAGAAGCTCGAGACGTTGGGAGAGAAGGAGCGGGCGATCGTCGAAGAGCGGCGCCGCCGCGGCTATCGCGTCGAGCGCCTGAGCAGGTTCGGCGGCGAGCTCGAGCCGCACCTGCGTGCGCTCGTGGCTCGGCTCGTACCAGGCGTTCCAGCGACTATCGACCTGGCGGCCTTCGTCGATACTCATGCCGAGCATTCGCTCGGCCGCGGCGACCGCGCGCCCGGTCTGCCGGCGATCCCAGAGCTCTTGCGCGAGGGTCTCGAGGCGCTTGCCGGCCGCGGCTTCGCCATGCTTCCCGACGATCAGCAGGACGCGCTGATTCGGCGCATGCGCCGTGGCGAGGCTGACGAGGAGCTGGGGCTGCCGGCCAAGGAGTTCGTCGACCGTCTGTTGGTCAAGGCGCTGGCCGGCTACCTCGCCCATCCGTCGACCTGGAAGCAGATCGGTTTCAACGGCCCCGCCTACCCCGAGGGCTACGCCTGGATCTCGGTTGGTGCGACG
>JACDCN010000059.1 GCA_013817555.1 Actinomycetota bacterium | reverse complement strand
GGTGGAGGAAGCGCTCGGCCTGCTCCTTCACGGCCTCGACCACGGCCGGATGCCGGTGTCCGAGATTCTGGCACCCGATCCCGCCGGCGAAGTCGATGAACGAGCGCCCGTCGACGTCCGTGATGCGCGCGCCCTCGGCGTGAGCTACGACTAGCCGAGGAGTCGAGACCCCGGGAGCGACGTAGCGCGATCGGTCCGCCGCGATTCGCTCCGACTGGGTGTCCTCCCGCACGGACATCAGACGATTATGCACCTAGCCAAGCGGAGATTCAGTGCGTACGTGCATGGACTATGAGCCGCCGGACGGGACGGCGTCTACGATTCGAGTACGCCGGAGTAGCTCAGCTGGTAGAGCACCGGTTTTGTAAACCGGGCGTCGCGGGTTCGAGTCCCGCCTCCGGCTCTCGATCACATTGTCCGTCCGGGCAACGGGATAATCTCGTTTGGTGGACCACCCGAAGGACATCGGCGATCGCTCAGCGCTTGCCGTGGTGCTCGCGCTGCGTGACATCGGCTATGTGATCTCCGTTCCCTTCGGCGAGAACACGCGTAACGACCTGATCGCCGATGACGGCGAGCGGCTGCTACGCGTGCAGTGCAAGACGGGTCGATTGCGACACGGCAGCGTTGTGTTCCGGCCCTCGAGTTCATATGCCCACCACGCGTCGCCGCGTGTTACACGACAGAAGTACGGGGGCCAGATCGACTACTTCGGTGTGTACGGCCTCGACAATGGTGGCGTCTATCTCGTTCCGATCGACGAGGTGACGACGACCTGGATGGCAATGCTTCGAGTGGAACCGGCGCGCAACGGGCAGCGGAAGCGAATCAGGCTGGCGGCTGATTAACAAATAGGGACGGTCACCGTGCCCGCCCTGTCCGTCACGCGAGCACCTCGCGCGTCTTCTGGTGCGCGAGAATCTTTCGCTTGACGCGCTGGAGCGCGTTGTCGATCGTCTTCGTGTCGCAGCCCAGGTCCTCGGCCATCTCGTCGTAGGAGTTGCCCTCGAGGTAGAGACGGAGCGCCTCGGACTCGAGCTGCGAAAGTCCGGAGCCGAGGCAGAAGACGAGGCTCTGGAGCTCCTCCGTCGAGATGACGCAGACGGAGGGATCGTTGACGGTCGGCCCGGGGAGCGCGTCCCCGAGGGTGCAGTCGCCGTCCGACTCCTGGCCGGCAGGCGTATGGCTGAACGACACGTATGTGTTGAGAGGCGAGTGCTTGAAGCGCGTCGCGGTCTTGATCGCGGTGATGATCTGCCGCGTCACGCAGAGCTCGGCGAAGCTCCGGAATGACGTTTGCATGTCCGGGCGAAAGTCACGCACCGCCTTGTAGAGCCCGATCATCCCCTCCTGGACGAGATCGTCGCCGTCCCCGCCCGCGAGGAAGTACGAGCTCGCCTTCAGGCGAACGAAGCCCGTGTACTTCCGCATCAGACCGTCGAGCGCCTCCGTGCTGCCGTTGCGAGCGCGGAGCACCAGTTGCAGGTCTTCAAGCTCTCGTTGAACCTTCTGAGCGGTCTTCGGTGCTGTGGCGGTTCGAGCGGTCATCGCGTACCCCCGTGTCTCTGCGCCGTGGTTGAGCGATTCTTTGACCGAGTTCCATACAGGCGACCTCGACAAAAGTCTCACCTTTAAGTTGAGGGAGAAGCTAGCACTATTTAATAAGCGATACAAGACCTTTGCGAATCTCGTAGATTGCTAAGAACACATGTTCGCCTCCCAGGGTGCGGCTCACCGTACTGCTACCCGTCTCCCACTCTGCGACACCTGGCACCGTGGCCCTCACCGTGCTGATCGTCGACGACCATCCGAGCTTTCGGGCATCGGCCCGGGCGATCCTCGAGTCGGACGGCTTCGACGTGGTCGGCGAGGCGGAGGACGGTCGCGTCGGCGCTCGCAGCCCACCGCGCAGCAGTCCGCTGCGTAAGGCAATCTGTGAGATGCGCCCTCGGGTCGTCGCGCGACGACCCCGGGGGCGCGGTTCACGTTCCTTCGCCCCGCCGGAGACGTTCGAGCCGCTCGCGGGTCTCCTCGTCGAGCCGATCGCCGACACGGCTTCCCGCTCCGCGCTGTTCCTGCTCTCGATGCTGCGCCGGCCGCAGGTCGGCGAGGAAGAGCCTGGACGTCAGCTTGCGTACCTCCTGACCGGAGACCCTCCGCACCGCATCGTCCGAGGAGACGATGCAGACGAGCTCCTTGCCACGGTGCTCGGCAGCGAGTCGCTCGAGCAGGTCGTCCGCATGCGCCGCGTAGCGGACGGAGAGCGGGCCAATCTGACGCTCCTCACCCGTCCCGTCGAACACCACGACACCGCGCACCCCGCGCTCGGCGACAAAGCTCGCGAGTGTGTCGACGAGATCGCCGGGGTCGGAGAACTCACCCGCGTGGAGCACGTTGTAGCCGTCGAAGAGGTAGAAGGTCGGATCGGCCATGGGTCAATCGGCGTCGCCGCGCTGCCGTCGTGCTTCGTAGAGGAGCAGAGCCGCCGCGACACTGACATTGAGCGAACCGACGCGGCCCGCGAGCGGAATGGACACGACCGCATCGCAGTTTCGGCGGACGAGCGGGCGAACACCCTTGCCTTCCGCGCCGAGAACGAGAGCAACCCCTCCTGTGAGATCTGAATCCCACAGCGAGAGCGACCCCTCGGAATCCGCCGCGTAGGCCCAGAGATCGGGCCCTTTGATCTCCGCGAGATAGCGCGCGAGGTTAGGCACGACTGCAATTGGCAGGTGCTCAACCGCGCCCGCAGACGATCTGCAGACGGCCGGTGTCACCCGGACGGAGCCGTGCGCCGGAAGGATGACCCCCGTTGCCCCCGCGCCCTCGGCGCTGCGGACGACCGCGCCCAGGTTGTGGGGATCGGTGACCTGGTCGAGGCAGACGAGAAGTGGTCGCTCATGCGCGGCGAGCTCGTACGCGTCTGCGTAGCGGAACGGCTCGCACCAGGCGACGACGCCCTGGTGGTCGCGAGTACCGGCAGCCTCGCTGAGCAGGCGCTCGGGCTTGACCTGTGGGCGCGGGGCGGAGTCGAGCCATGGAATCTGCGCCGCCGCGCGGTCGGTCGCCCAGACCTCGAAGAGCTCGCGCGGACCGCGCAGGAGCTCTCGGACCGGCCGCCGGCCGTAGACGAGGTCGCGCGTCACCGGAGCCGAACGAGCCGATGGCCATTCGTCTCGTCCCGCATCTCCCAGCCCGCTTCCACGAGCTCAGCACGCAAACGGTCAGCCTCCTCGAAGTCCCGCACCTCCCGGGCCGCTTGCCTCCGCTGCGCAAGCGCGGCTACCTCCGGTGGCGCTTCGTCATTCTCGGCGAGTGACTTGAGCCCGAAGACGCCGAGGGCGCGGCGGAGCAGTTCGTGGTCTCGCCACTCATGCATGACTGCGAGCGCGGCGGGTGTATTGAAGTCGTCGTCGAGAGCGTCCGAGAACCGCTCCCAGGAACCGGCCGGGGCGGGCTGGTGTATGCCCCGGAAGACATCCCGCAGGCGATCTGCGCGGGCCGACGCCTGCTGCATTACATCGTCGTCGAAATCGACCGGCTTGCTCCATGCGCCCGACAGGTGGAACACGAGAAGCGACTCTCGGCCCCACACATCGAGCACGTTACGAAGCGTCACGACGTTTCCGAGCGACTTCGACATCTTTGCTTGGTCGAGCTCGAGCATGCCGTTGTGCATCCAGATCTTGGCGAACGCGTGACCCAGGCTCGCAGATTGCGCGAGCTCGTTCTCGTGATGCGGAAACCGAAGGTCGTTGCCGCCACCGTGGATCTCGAACTCCGGACCGAGGAACTTCTCGGCCATCGCCGAGCACTCGATGTGCCAGCCTGGCCGTCCGGGCCCCCATGGTGAATCCCACGCGGCGTCCTCGTGCGGCTTCTGGGACTTCCAGAGCGCGAAGTCGCGTTGATCCTGCTTCAGGTCGCTCGTCTCTTGGGAGATCATCTCCTCGAGCCTGGCACCGGAGAGCCGCCCATACTCGGGGAAGCGGGCGACGCTGAAGTAAACGTCGCCGTTCGCGACATACGCTTTCTCTCCGTCGACGAGCTCCTGAATGAACTGGACGATCTCGGGAATCGTCTCGGTGGCGCGGGGCTCGAGATCGGGACGTCCCAGCCCGAGATCGTTGGTGTCCTCGAAGAACCAAGCGGTTGCGCGCTCCGACAGCTGCCGGCTCGGGACTCCCTGCTCGACGGCTTCCGCGTAGACCTTGTCGTCGACGTCGGTGATGTTGTGTACGAACGTCACCTCGTAGCCGGTGTGTCGAAGCCAGTTTCGAACCCACATTCCGAGGACGAAGGGCCTCGAGTTGCCGACATGGATGCGCTGGTACACGGTGGAGCCGCAGACGTAGATCCGGATCGGTCCGGGCGACGGCGGCAGCTCGACGAGCCCGCGCGTCAGGCTGTCGTACAGACGCATCGAGCGATCGTACTCAGGCAGACACGGCCCGGCGCGCCCGCGCGAGGGCCTCGTCTCGCGGCACCGCGGCTAGCACGGCCCAGAGCTCTGGCCCCTTCGCGGCACCCGTCAGCGCGAGCCGGAGCGACCGCAAGTCGCCGCCTACGGCCTTCAGCTCACGCAAGACCGCGCGCGCTTCGTCCGGCGAGAGATGCTCGGGCGCGACCGTCCTCAGCTCCGCGAAGCGTTCCAAGGTCACTTGCGCCTCGGACGGGAGGTCGACACGGTCGGGCTCGACCACGATCTTCGCGTACTCACGTGCCTCGACGAGCGAACGCGCCCCGCGCAACACCGGCACGGCCTCGAGCGGGGCCTGCGCGGCCGCGGCCAGCTCCTCGTCCCCCATCGCAGCGATCGCATCGGTCGCGAGCCGTCGAAGCCGCGCGAGGTCGAGGTGGACGTCGTGGTCGGGAAGGCCCAGCTCGTCCAGATAGGCGCGTACCGCCTCCGGCGGGAAGCCTTCATCCCGCAGATCTGCGATCGAGGCATGGCCATGCCGCTTGGAGAGCTTCTTGCCGTCCGTGCCGAGCACGAGCCCGTGGTGGATCACCTCCGGAAGCTCGCCTCCTATCGCCCGCGCCATGCGCTGCTGGAGCTCCAGATTCGGGCGGTGATCCGACCCGCGAATGACGTGCGTGATTCCGAGGGTGAGGTCGTCGACGACGGAGGCGAGCTGATAGGTCGCGCTGCCGTCCGCGCGAAGCAGGGTCGCGCCGCCGCCACGCAGTCGCACCGCATCCTCCGGGTCACGCTCGGCGGCCTGAGACGCGATAGCCCGCTCTGCGGCCATCGCGTAGAGCTCCCCTCGCTCGCTCTGACGCACCGAGTCCTCGTCGAAGCCGATTCCGAGCCATTCGAGGTCTTGGAGGATCGCCTCCTCCCCGCCCTCCACCGTCCTTTTCGGATCCGTGTCGTCGATCCGCAGGACGAGCACACCGGCTCGCTCATCCGCGAACCGGCGATTCGCCACCGCGGTGAGCGCGTTTCCGAGATGGAGCGAGCCGGTCGGGCTCGGCGCGAAGCGGACGCGAACAGCCACCGCTCAGGCGTCGATCGTGACGTGGCCGGGCTGGGACGCGACGCGGTCGAGCCAGGCCCGAATCGCCGGATACGCATCGAGATCGAATTCGCCCTCATGCGCGACGTGCGTATAGGCGTAGAGGGAGATGTCCGCGATCGTGTACGTCTCACCGACGAGGAAGGCCCGCTTTTCCAGATGGCGCTCCATGGCTGCGAGCGCCGCGTACCCGCCCTTCATCACTCCGTCGCGCCGCACCGCGAACTCCTCCGGCTTACCGGAATAGGCGAGCCAGAAACGCGCGACCGCGATGTACGGCTCGTGGCTGTACTGCTCGAAGAACATCCATTGGAGCGTCTGCGCTCGCTCGTACGCGTCCTCAGGCACGTATTGGGTTCCGTCGCCGAAGTACCAGAGGATCGCGTTGGACTCCGCGAGCGGCCGACCGTCGTCGAGCACGAGCGTCGGAACGCGCAGCCCGGGGTTGAGCTCGCCCAGGAGCTCCTTCCGTCCGGACCGGTCGACAACGCTCACGTCGACCTTCTCGTACGGGAGCCCCAACTGAGCCAGCAGGAGCCGCACCTTGTAGCAATTGCCCGAGACCGCCGAGTTGTAGAGCAGCACGGCGTTAACGGTAGTCGGGATTGTCGAAGTCGAACCGGCAGCCCGCATCCCAGAGCGACCGCTGGTTGCCGTGCGCGGGGATACCGCCCGCGTCCTTCAAGAGCCGCGCCAGATGGAGGAGGTTCCAGGTCATGAAGGTCGTGTTTCGGTTGGTGAAGTCGTTCTCGGGACCGCCGGAGCCGGCATCGAGATACGACGGTCCCGGTCCCGCCTCGCCGATCCACCCCGCGTCGGCCTGCGGCGGGATCGTGTACCCGAGGTGCTGGAGCGAATAGAGGATGTTCATGGAGCAGTGCTTGATGCCGTCCTCGTTGCCGGTGATCAGGCAGCCGCCGACCTTGCCGTAATACGCGTACTGCCCCTGCTCGTTCAGGAGGCTCGAGCACGCGTACAGCCGCTCGATCACGCGCGTGCACACCGACGACTTCTCTCCGAGCCAGATCGGAGAGCCGAGAACGAGGATGTCCGCCGCCTGCACTCGCTCGTAGAGCGCCGGCCAGTCGTCCCGTTCTGCGCCATGCTCCCGCATGTCCGGCCAGACTCCCGGAGCGAGCTCCTGGTCGAGCGCACGCACGTACTCGACTTCCACGCCGTTCGTCTCCATGATCTGGGTCGAGATGCGCATGAGCCCCTCGGTGTGAGATAGCTCGGGGGACGGCTTGAGCGTGCAGTTGATGTAGAGAGCGGTTAGATCGGAGAAATCCCAGCGACTCGTCGTGCAGAGCTCGCGCTGGGAGTCGGTCAGCGTCAACGGAACCTCCTGTTTGCGGTCGACGGAGCGGGGAACCATCATGCTCGCCACGATAGGTTGCCGGGTGCATGCCGTCGTTTCGTGCGTTTGCCCTCGCCCTGATCGTGATCGCCGGCGTCCTCACCGGCTGCGGCAGCTCCGACGCGGAGGTCGGGGTAAACGTCGCGTCCGTGAGCGACATGTCGCCGGGACAGATTCGCCTGCCCCGCTCGGGCGCCGAAGGCGGCTGCACGCCCGGGGATCATCCCCTCCGCCTGGGCAACGGACGGATCGCGCGCTTACGCGTGACGCCGGGTCCGAGCAAGAAGCCGAGAGGGCTCATCCTCGCCTTCCACGGCGCCGGCGGATCGCCTCGCGAGGGGCTCTTCGTCTTCCGTGAAGCGTGGAAGGAGCCGGGTCTGGTCCTGCTCGCGCCTCGCTCCCTTGGAAACACGTGGAGCGCGCTGCACAACCGACAGGATCGGGACCTGGAAACCGTCAACCGCGCACTCGCGGAGACCTGGAAGCGCTGCCAGATCGACCGCCGACGGATAGCGGTCGGAGGCTTCTCCGATGGCGCAACACACGCGCTTTCGATCGGGCTCCAGAACGGTGGCATCTTCCGGTCGGTGATGGCTCTCTCGCCCGGAGGGTTGCTCGATGTCGAGCGGCAGGGAAAGCCGCGCGTGTTTATCGCACACGGAACCGGTGACGACGTGCTCCCCTACTCACGCTCCAGCAAGAGCATCGTTCCCGTCCTCAAGGGATCCGGGTACAGCGTCACGTTCCGGAGCTTCGCCGGCGGCCACGAAGTACCGACGAGCATCTCCCGCGCGGCCGTTCGCTGGTATCTGCGGCGGTAGTTGGCTCGCGTGGAGCGCCTCCTCTTGGCGTGGTTCGAGGAGCATGGCCGAGACCTTCCCTGGCGTCGGACACGTGACCCGTACGCGATTCTCGTCTCGGAGGTCATGCTCCAGCAGACGCAGGTCGAACGGGTGGTTCCGCGCTACCTAGCCTGGCTCGAGCGGTGGCCGAGCGTCGAGTCACTCGCGGCCGCCTCCGCCGCCGAGGTCATCCGGGAGTGGCAGGGACTCGGCTACAACCGGCGGGCGCTGAGCCTCCATCGATCCGCGCACCGGGTCGCGGCGGAAGGCTGGCCCGAAGACCTCACTCAGCTGCCGGGTGTGGGCCCCTACACCGCCACCGCGATCCGCTGCTTCGCTTTCGATGAGAACGTCCTGCCTGTCGACGTCAACATCGAGCGGGTGTTGCGACGCACCGGTGGGTCGTTCAGCGCTGCGTCCGCGCAGGCGCTGATGGATCTGGGCGCGACGATCTGCATCGCCCGCATTCCGCGATGTGACTCGTGCCCACTTGCCGAAGTGTGTCCCTCGCGCGGGATCCGTGACGAGCCCGCGCGGCGTCAGGGGCCATTTGAAGGCTCGTTCCGCCAGCGCCGCGCGACGGCGCTCCGCCAGATTGCCGCAGCCTCGCTTCCACTGGACGAACTGGATGGAGAGGTCGTCCGCTCCCTCGTGCGGGATGGTCTCGTCGAGGTCGCCGGCGAGCTCGTTCGCCTTCCCGGCGAGATTTCGCGCGCCTTCGGCTAGCAGGCGAAACGCATGGTGGCAGGTACCACGAATTCAGCCGTGCGTAACCAAACCTGAGCGACAATGCCCTCCATGGCAACCGTTCTCGTCGTCGACGACGAGCCCATCGTCCGCGAAGTCGTCGTTCGCTATCTCGCGCGCGAGGGTCACAAGACGCTCGAGGCGGGCGACGGGGAGACCGCTCGCGCCGCGATCGAGCAGTCCGACCCTGATCTGGTCGTCCTCGACGTGATGCTTCCGGGAACGGACGGGCTCGAGCTCTGCCGCTGGATCCGCTCGAGTTCCGAGCTGCCGGTGATCATGCTCACCGCCCGCGGCGAAGAGGCCGACCGAATCGTCGGGCTCGAGCTCGGCGCCGACGACTATGTGACGAAGCCCTTCTCCCCCCGCGAGCTCGCAGCCCGCGTCCGGAGCGTGCTGCGCCGCTCGGCACCGCCCGAGACCGTGGTGGCACAGCTGGCATTCGGGGATGTCGAGCTCGAGCAGGCGACCAGAGAAGCCCGCAAGGCAAGCCGAGCGGTACGCCTCACGGCGAAGGAGTTCGACCTGCTCTGGTTCCTCGCGAGCCATCCGCGCCGCGTTTTCTCTCGCGAGCAGTTGATGGCCAAGGTCTGGGGCTACACCGCTGCACTCGACACCGGAACGGTGACCGTCCACGTGCGTCGGCTTCGCGAGAAGGTCGAGGACCATCCGTCCAGCCCTCGGCATCTGGAGACGGTCTGGGGAGTCGGATACAGGCTGGTTCCGTGATCTCGACCGCTGTCATCGTCGGGCTCGCCACGCTCTCCGTCGGGCTCGTGCTCGCACATCTTCTGCGCCTGCTGCCGACGGTCCGACTTCAGCTCGTCGGGCTTGCCTTCCTCGCCGTCCTCCTCCCGCTCGGCGCCGTGCTCGTCTCCGGGTGGGTCATGTTCCACATGGGCGACGACGTCAAGATCCTCGCTGTCACCGCCGCCTCGGCGTTGACAGCAGTCGTGGCTGCGCTCGTCGTTGCCCGCTCGATCGCAGACGCGGTCGACCGCGTGCGGGCCGCGTCCACCGAGCTTTCGCGTGGGAGCCTGGACGCCCGAGCTCCGACCGGCGGGCCTGTGGAAGTCGCGGATCTCGCGCGCTCCTTCAATGAGATGGGCGAGAACCTGCAGCGCTTGTTCGACTCGCGGCGAGAGCTCGTCGCCTGGGCAAGCCACGACCTCCGGACTCCCCTCGCGAACATGCAAGCGATGCTGGAGGCGCTCGAGGACGGCCTTGCCGAGCCGGAGGAGTACGTTCCGGCGCTGCGCGAGCAGGTCGGGGTGCTCTCACAGCTTGTGGACGACCTCTTCGAGCTCGCGCGCATCGACGCGGACGCGCTCACCCTCGAGCTCAGGCAGCTACCGGTCGCTCCGGTCGTCTCGAGCAGCCTCCGCGGCGTCGAGGCCGAGGCGCGCCTGCGTCACGTGCAGCTCGCGAGCGAGG
>JACDCN010000058.1 GCA_013817555.1 Actinomycetota bacterium | reverse complement strand
CAACGGAAGCGGAGCGCTCCCAAGATCGCCCTCTACCTCGTCCTCGGACTGATGTCGGCAGGCATCCTCGCCGGACTCGTCGCGGTGCTGGTTCGCCGCCATCGCAGCGAAGCGGAAGCGGGAGACGACGTCGTCGACGACGAGGAGAGCGAGGTCGTCGGCGAGCAGGTCGCCCGGAGCCCGGAGCCTCTTCCGGCGGCGTGAGTCGTCGGCCTGGCGACATCGATCCGTCGGTGATCCGCCGCGCCATCGCCGAGCTCGTTCCGTACGAGCCCGGTAAACCGGTAGAGGAGGTTCAGCGCGAGCTCGCGCTCGAGCGCGTCGTCAAGCTCGCGTCCAACGAGGGGCCATTCGGCCCCTTCCCTGCTGCACAGGAGGCGATAGCGCGCGCATCGCTCGAGCTCAACCGCTATCCCGACGGCGGCGCCTGGAGGCTCGGACATGCTCTCGCCGCCCGACACGATGTGCCCTTCCGGAACGTGACGGTCTGCTCCGGCGCGGATGCCGTGATCGGCTACCTCGCCATGGTGACGCTCGATCCTGGCGACGAGGCGATCACCGGCTGGCCGTCCTTCCCCAGCTACGTGCTCGACACCCTGAAGCTCGGCGGTGTTCCTGTGCGCGTTCCGTTGCGAGACAACCGGTTTGACCTCGAGGCCATCCTCGCCGCGATCACCCCCCGCACGAAGCTCGTCTTCATCGCCGCCCCGAACAACCCGACCGGGACGACGAGCAGCCGTGCGGAGCTCGAGACGTACTTCGCGCAGGTTCCGCCGCACGTGCTGACAGTCCTCGACCAGGCGTACTTCGAGTACGTCGAGGATCCGGACTACCCCGACGCGATCGAGGAGTTCGCGAAGGCGGGGCTGAACGTGCTCGTCCTGCGGACGTTCTCGAAGATCTTCGGCCTGGCCGGCCTGCGGGTGGGATACGGCGTCGGGCCGGAGGAGGTGATCGCGGCGATCGCGAAGGTGAGACGCGCCTTCGACGTCAGCTCCATCGGCCAGGAGGCCGCGCTCGCGAGCCTGGCAGACCGCGAAGAGATACCGCGCCGGCGGACGGCCAACCGCGACGCGATGGCCGTGCTCGATGCCGTTCTGCGCGAGCGTGGGCTCGAGCCGGCAGGGCCTGCGGTGGCGAACTTTGTGTTCGTCGAGGTGGGGGACGCTGCCGCCGTCAACCAGGCGTTGCTCAAGCAGGGCGTCATCGTTCGTCCGCTGGGCCCGTTCGGAGCCCCCGATGCGCTCAGGATCACGGTCGGCAGACCGGAGGAGATCGCCTTTCTGGCAGACGCGCTGGACGCGGTCGCGCCCGCCGTCTTCACTGGCATCTGATCATTGCTCGGCGCGAGCGGTAGGGATCGCTCGGTAGCAGCGCGAAACACCGCCTATGCCTGAGCTATCCTCCGGTGACGGGCGCCTGGCAGGCGCTCGTCGGCTGTCATGCGAACCACTCTGAAGCGAGGCCTAGGGCGAGCTGCGGAGCCCACTGGAAACGGGACGCCCGTCTTTCCTCCCGGCGCGTCGTCGCCCGTCATCGTGTACCGGCAGCCGTCGCCAGAACGCCGTACGCGGATGGCTCTGGTCGGCCAGCTCGCGCTCTGGCTCGGAGTCGCCACGCTCGTTCTCGTAGCCGGCTCCGCGGGAGGCGCCTACCTCTACTTCCACGAGTCGGTCGCAGCGGTGGCGGCGAAGGACCCCGCGGTGAAGAGAGCAGCTCGCGAGCTCCAGGTCCCGCTTCCAGGCCAGCCCGCCGTGGCGCTCGTGATCGGGTACGACCACCGCCTCACGGACGCCAAGGGAGCACCGTCGCGCTCGGACACGCTCATGCTCATGCGCGCCGATCCGGAGACGGACTCGATCTCGCTTCTCTCGTTCCCGCGCGACCTGCAAGTCGAGGTCCGTTGCCCTGGCCGAGCGTCGTTCGTCGGCAAGATCAACTCGGCGTATCAGGAGTGCGGACCCCAGGGATCGCTCCAAACCGTAAGAGGGCTCACCGGCCTTCAGATCAACTATCTGATCACGGTCAACTTCCGGGGCTTCCGTGAGATCGTCGACCGTCTCGGCGGCGTCTGGATCGACGTTGATCGACGGTACTTCAACGACCGTGGCGGTCCCTTCGGCTACGCGACGATCAATCTCCGTCCCGGTTATCAGCAGCTCACCGGACGCCGGGCGCTCGACTTCGTCCGCTACCGCCACACCGACTCGGACCTCTACCGCGTGGCGCGGCAGCAGCAGTTCGTAAAGGGGTTCAAGACTCAGGTGCAGTCGAGCTTCGGGGCGCTCGCGCTGCCGAAGGTGGTCAACGCGATCACGAATAACGTTCAGGTCGCGCAGGGTGGTGGCGCCGACGTCCCCGGAGGCACTGTCCTCTCCTATGCGCTCTTCGCGTACGGGCTTCCGCGTGGCCACGTCTTCCAGACGAAGATCGAGGGGCTCGAGGGCATCAACGACCTGACGACGGATTCGACGAACGTGATCCGTGCCGTTCGGACCTTCACCCATCCCGACATCGACTCGTCGGACAAGGCAACCGCGGTCGCGCTCGGCGAGAAGTTGAAGCGCCGAGCGCCCGCGCCGCGCGATACGCGCGTGACGATCCTGAACGGGAACGGGGTCGCGGGCTCGGCCTCCACCGCGGGTTTCCAACTCGGCGAGCGCGGTTACGAGATCCTGACCCCGCCGAATGGCCTGCCCGCGAACGCGCCGCGATTCGACTACTTCCGAACCCAGGTCTACTACGCTCCGAAAGCGCGCGGCGCCCGCCAGGCGGCTGCGAAAGTCGCGAATCTCTTCGCCTCGGCGGAGATCAAGCGCCTACCGGCGGACATTTCCCAGCTCGCGAACGGCGCGATGCTCACTGTCGTTGTCGGCCAGACCTTCCACGGGACTCTCGCTTCGGCCGCGATCGACCAGACTCCACGGCGTGAGCGGCCGAACGTCGTGTTTGCCCCCAGCGCGTCTCGCGACCTGCTGCGCGAGCGCCGTTCCCGCGTCTCCTTCCCGTTGATGATCCCGACCGTGATCGAACGGAGCTCGTGGACCGACCGGACGATGCCCGTGCGTATGTACTGGATCGATCCCAAGGAGAAGCACAAGGCCGTGCGGCTCGTCTACAGCATGAGCTCGAATGAGTACTGGGGGGTGCAGATGACGGACTGGGACGAAGCCCCCGTGCTCGCGGACAGGAGTCACACCCGCCGGATCAAGGGCCGCATCTACGACCTCTACTACGACGGTCCGAAGCTGCACATGGTCGTCCTGCGGACGAAGGCGGCGCGCTACTGGGTGATCAACTCCCTCCTCGACCGTCTCTCGAACGAGACGATGCTTGCGATCGCCAAGGGCTTGAAGCCGCTGGCGAGAGGGAAGTGAGAGATTGAGAGTCGCGGTCTTCGGCGCCGGCTACGTCGGCCTCGTCACCGGCGCCTGCTTTGCCGAGCTCGGGCACCACGTCGTCGTCCGTGACGTCCTCACCGAGAAGATCGACGCGTTGAGACAGGGTGAGGTGCCGATCCACGAGGAGGGGCTCGCGGAGCTGCTCGAGAAGAACCGCGAACGGTTGAGCTTCACCACCGAAGTGGAGGAGGCGCTCTCCGAGGCCGACGTCGTGTACGTCGCGGTTGGCACACCTCCGACCCACTCGGGCGATGCGGACCTGACCGCGGTCTGGACAGTCATAGACGAACTCCCGCGCGTCGCTCGGAGAATCGTTCTGGCCATGAAGAGCACCGTTCCGGTCGGAACCGGTCGTGCGGTACGTCACCGGCTCGGCGAGCGTGGGCTCGAGAACGTCGGCTACGTCTCGAATCCGGAGTTCACGGCCGAAGGCACCGCGGTAAACGACTTCCTCAACCCCGACCGGATCGTCATCGGCTCGTTCGATCCCGCGGACGGCGATGTGGTGGCCGAGCTGCACAAAGACATCGATGCGCCGATCCTTCGCAGCGATGTCAACTCCGCAGAGATGATCAAGCTTGCAGCGAACGCGTTCCTGATGACGCGCATCAGCTTCATCAACGAGATCGCGAACGTCTGCGAGGCAACCGGCGCCGACGTGGTGAAGGTCGCAGAGGGGGTCGGGTTGGATCGCCGGCTGGGGCCCCACTTCTTGCGAGCCGGGATCGGCTACGGGGGAAGTTGCTTTCCGAAGGACTCGCTGGCGTTGAAGCAGCTCGCCTCGAACTCCGGCTATCACTTTCAGCTGCTCGCGGCCGTCATCGAGGTCAACGAGCTCCAGAAGCGCCGCGTGGTCGGCAAGCTCGAACGGCGGCTCGGCTCGCTCCGGGGCAAGCGGATCGCGCTGCTTGGGCTCGCCTTCAAACCCGGTACCGACGACATGCGAGAGGCGCCCAGCCTCGTACTTGCAGGCCGCTTGCAAGCCGAGGGCGCCGAGGTGAGCGCGTGGGATCCGGTGGCGGATCCCACGGGCCAGCTCGACGGAGTCGCAATCGCCGGCTCCGCGCTCGAGGCGTTGGAGGGAGCGGATGCGGCGGTGATCGTGACCGAGTGGCCGGAGCTCCGTGATCTCGACTGGGCGGAAGCAGGAGCGCGGATGCGGAACCGGCTCGTGGTCGACGGACGCAACATGCTCGACCCGGCGACGCTTCGCGCGCACGGGTTCGAGTACGAAGGCATCGGGCGGGCGGTCAATTGAGCCTCCCGGCGGTCGTCCTCGTCGGGGGACAGGGGACGCGCCTCCGCCCGCTCACCGACCGGACGCGGAAGGACATGCTTCCGCTGGTCGACCGGCCGCTACTCGCCTACACGTTCGAGCATCTTGCCCGGTACGGCGTCGAGCGGGGGATCGTCTCGTGCGGGTACCTGCCGGATCAGATCGGCGCCGCGTTCGGAGAGGAATATGCCGGCCTCACTCTCGAGTACGCCGTCGAGCCGGAGCCGCTCGGAACCGGCGGCGCCATCGGGTTTGCCGCGCGCGAGCTCGAGAGCAGCTTCTTTGCTCTGAACGGCGACTCGCTTCGCGAAGCCGATCTCACCGAGCTTGTTCGCTTCCACCGCTCGACGGGCGCGAAGGCGACGATCCTGCTCACTCCCGTGTCCGACCCGAGCCGGTACGGGCTCGTGCGGATCGCCGCGGACGGCCGGGTCGAGAGCTTCCTCGAGAAGCCTCGCCCCGAGGACATCGACACCGATCTGATCAACGCCGGGCTGTACGTCCTCGAGCCGGAGGTGCTGGAGCTCGTACCCGAAGGCCGTGCTGTCTCGATCGAGCGCGAGGTCTTCCCACGGCTGGCCGAGGCCGGAACGGTGTTCGGCGTTGCCCTTCCCGGGTATTGGCTCGATGTCGGAACGCCGGAGTCGTACCTGCAGGCTCACCGCGACGTCCTCGAGCGCACCTTCAGGACGGAGGTGGGGGAAGCTCTCGGCTCTGACTTCACGCTCATCGACCCCAGCGCCGAGGTTCATCCGGGGGCGCGACTTGTGCCCCCCGTCTACGTCGGCCCGGGCGCGGTCGTCGAGGCGCGTGCACGGGTGGGCAGCCTTGCGGTTGTGGGCGAGGGGACCCGCTTGGGCGAGGCAGCCATCGTCGAGAACGCGGTCGTGGGCGCGCGTGCCACCGTCGGCGCCGGCTCGGTGGTCGTGGGCTCCGTGGTCGGCGACGCTGCAGAGCTCGGCGACGGGTGCGAGGTGCGAAACCTCGCCGTGATCGGACCGGGTGCCGTGCTCGGCGCGGGCAACGAGCTCGACCACGGCCTCCGCGTCGGCGCCGACCAGCGGATCCCCGACAAGGCGCTTCGATTCTCGTGAGCAAGGACCCGGGCGCCGCGTACGGCTTCTCGCCCCGGCGGGTCGAGAAGCCGTGGGGCTGGGAGCTGATCTGGGCGGAGGCAGAGCAGTACGTGGGGAAGCTCCTCTTCATCCGCGCCGGTGAGGCGCTGAGCCTCCAGTACCACGAGGTGAAGGACGAGTCCTGGCTCGTCCACGAGGGGCGAGCGCGGCTAGAGCTCGGCCGGAGGGGAGATGACGAGCTGGACGTAGTGGAGGTCGGGCCGGGGGAGGCGCTGCGATGCCCGCCCGGCACCGTGCACCGCTTGACGGCGCTCGAGGACACACTCATCGTCGAAGTCTCGACACCGCACCTCGACGATGTCGTCCGCATCGAAGACCGCTACGGACGCGAGGGCACGTCGGCGCCCTGAATGCCTTGTGACACTGTGTCACTAAGGTCGGCACGTATGGTCTCGCAGTGGCCGCTCGGCATCACGGGATCCGCGATCCGTCGGAAGTCTCGACCCGATACCCGGCGGGGACTCCTGCATTCGACGTGACGTCGCCCGAGCGGGTCGTCGCAATCGTGACGGAGGAAGGCGCTCACCGCTCTCCGTACGCTGTCTCGCTGCCGCGGGCGGTGCACGCATGAAGGCCCTCGTCCTTGCGGCCGGCTACGCAACCCGGCTCTATCCCCTCACCCTCGATCGGCCCAAAGCCCTGCTCGAGGTGGGAGGCAGGCCGATGCTCGACCACGTGCTCGACCGGCTGCAGGCGATGGGAGTCGACGAGACGATCGTCGTTACGAACGCGAAGTTCACCCCGCACTTCGAGGAGTGGGCAGCGGAGAAAGAGTGCGTCACGATCGTGAACGACGGGACGACCTCGAACGACGACCGTCTCGGCGCAATCGGAGACACCGCCTTCGTGCTCGACGAGACGGGGCTCGACGACGACCTCGTGGTCGTCGCCGGAGACAACCTCTTCGGAGAGGACGTTTCCGGCTTCTCTGCCTACGGGCAGGAGGTCGACGCTCCCGTCCTCGCCGTCCACGACGTCGGCGACCTGAGCCGGATGCGCGAGTACAACCAGATCGAGGTCGACGAGGAAGGGCGCATCGTCTTCTTCGAAGAAAAGCCGGAGGACGCGCGGACGACTCTCGCCGGCGTCGCGCTCTACTTCTACCCGCGCCACACCCTTCCGCTGATCCGGCAGTACCTGGCAGAGGGCAACAATCCTGATCAGCCGGGCCGGCTGATCGAGTGGCTGTATCCGCGCACGTCGGTCTACACCTGGCAGCTTCCGGGCGCCTGGTACGACATCGGCTCGGCGGAGACACTCCAGGAAGCCGATCGCATTTTTTCGCAGAGTCGTGACGAGTAGCCGCCGACAATGAGGTCGTGCTCGATCTGCTGCTCCCTGAGCGCTGCGCGGTGTGCGCGAGTCCCGGTCGTGCTCTCTGTCAACACTGTCGCGGCGAGTTCGTCCGCCTGAGCCCGCCCGTCTGTGAGCGCTGCGGCTCGCCAAGCGCCTGGCCGGTGCGGCGGTGTGCCGAATGCTCGGGCCGCCGCCTCGCCTTCGCCCGAGCGCGCGCGGCGGTTGTTTACGACAGTCGCGCCAAGGAGTTCGTCCGCTCGTGGAAGGAGCACGGGCGCAGGCGGCTGGCCGCCGAGGCAGCCGCGCTCGTCGCGGAGGTGGTCGCCCGTCCCGAGGTGGACGCGCTCACGCACGTTCCTGGCGACCCGGAGCGCGCTTGGAAGCGCGGAGTCGTTCCCCCTAGAGGGCTGGCGGTCGCGCTCGGCGACCTGTGGGATCTGCCCACGTGCGAGCCGCTTCGCCGTAGTCGTTCGCTCCCGCGCCAGCGTGGGCTTGCTCTCGCCGAGCGGCGCCGGAACGTGCGGGGCAGTGTCGTCGCCGATGGGGTGGTGCCGCGCTCCGTCTGTCTCGTCGACGACGTCTACACCTCCGGTGCCACCGCCGACGCCTGCGCATCTGCGCTGCGCCGGGTTGGGGCGCGCCGGATCGAGGTGGTGACCTTCGCGAGAGCAGTTCGTTAGATTGAGTCTGCGGTCTTCGTTTCCGACGTCGATCCGGAAGGGGCGCCCATGCGGCTCCAGATAAAGGCTCTACACGACAACCTCGACGACTCGGTGAGGGCATACGTCGAGAAGCGCATCGGGAAGCTCGGCAAGCGGCTCTACGACCAGACGCTGGTCGAGGTGACCCTGTGGAAGGAGCACAACCCGTCCATTCGAGACGATCACTCGGCGGAGGCGATCGTCTACACGAAGGGTCCGAACCTGGTCGCGCGGGAGTCCGCGCTCACCTACGAGGCGGCGATCGACCTGCTCGTCGAGAAGCTGGAGCGGCAGATCGAGCGGTACCGCGACAAGCGCGTCCACGAGCCGCGTCGTGAGGCCCAGAAGCGGGCTGCCGTCCCACCGCCGATCGAGAACGTCGTGGTCGAGAAGACCGGCGGCGAGCAGGACGAAGCAGCCGCGTGAACTACTGATGCCGCTCGATCCAGGTCGTCACTGGCTCGCGGCCGGCATAACAGGGATCCCGCGGCAGCGCGAATGGGATGCCGTAAAGCTGGTGGAGGCGCCCGGAAGTACAGGCGATGAGGTGCAGTTCGTCGCGCTGCCGGATGGGCGCATCGTCTTGGAGGCGGGGCCCGACGGCTTCGACCACTCGCCGCTGGCGGCGGCGCTCGAAGGATCGATCGAGCGTCCGTACCGCGCTGTCGCTCGGCGAAGACCAGAGCTCTGGGCGGTGGGCGCGTGCTCGATCGGGATCCTGGAGTTGCCACGTGCTCCGCAGGGCGATGCGCTCGAGGTGGTGCGAACCGCGGACGGGCTCTTGATCCGAGTCGACGGCATGCCGTCAGGTGTGCATCTCCCCGAGCTGGATGAGTTGGGCGCTGCGCGCTTCGTCTCGTTCGTCGTGCGCGCCCAGAGGCTCACCGACTCGCTCTTCGAGGTCGAGGTCGAGCCGCTCTAGCTCGTGATCTTTGTCATGCGCCGTGCTGGTAATCGGCGAGAACTTCATCGATTGCGCGTCGAGAGACGCCCGCGAGTACGGGGTTGGTGCTCTGGTAGTAGGGGAGGGCGACCAGCCCGATGGACAGTGCCCAGCCGCGACCTCGTGCCCAGGTGGCGTTATCGACCGCGAGCGACTCCCGGAATGTGTCCCGGGAATCGGCCGGGAGGAGGTTCCAGGCGACTATCTGGTCGACCGCGGGATCGCCGATGGCCAGAGTCCCAAAGTCGATGACGGCGCTGAGGCGGCCCTGTATGGCCAGCAGGTTCCCGGGCTGGATATCACCGTGGATCCAGACAGGCGGGCCGCTCCACGCCGGAATCTGGAGATGTGCTTCCCAAACCTCGGTCACGAGTTCGACATCGAGCAGGCCGTCGCAGGCGGCGATCGCGACCCGGGTTTCCTCGTCTCGGCAAGCCAGCGGCTCGCCACGGTAGGAGCGGAGCGATCCGGCGGGCAGTTGGCCCGCCGTGTCGATGTCGTGCAGGGCAGTGATGAACTGCGCCAGGTCGATTGCCAGCTGGCGTGGATCGGCGATGCGCTCGAGGGTCGCGGTCTCGCCTTCGAGCCACCGGTAGACGGACCACTGCCAGGGGTAGCCCTCACCGGGTGTCCCCTTTGCGAGCGGAACAGGGATGGCAAGTGGTAGGTGCCGGGCAAGTCTCGGCAGCCATCGGTGCTCCTTGTCCACCTGCCCGTTGGCCCAGTGAATACGGGGGAGCCGAACGACCATGTCGTCGCCGAGCCGATAGAGCGCATTGTCGGTCCCAGCGGAGGAGACCGGCTCGATGGGAAGATCTGCCCATTGCGGGAACTGCGCCGCGAGCAACCGGCCGACGAGAGATACGTCGGTGCCCACCTCATCGACATGCATTCTCCTAGGAGGCATCAACCAGCTAGACCCGCCGCATGACGTGCAGCAGGTATTCCTTGCGGTTGAGTGGGTTCTGGTCCGTCCGCGGCCTGATCGGGATCGTGCCGCTGACCGGTTGGTAGCGGCCGAAGGCGCATTCCAGCACTCCTTCGCCGCGCGTTGGCCCCCGCAGTTGTTGCTGCAGCTCGTGCATCCGAGCCGCCGGGACCTCACCCTCCAGCGTCCCCGACCAACCGTGTATCGCCGGTGTCTCCGGAACGGCGTGCAGCCGTGCCAGGACGGG
>JACDCN010000057.1 GCA_013817555.1 Actinomycetota bacterium | reverse complement strand
GTCCGTCGCCGCCTCTCGCCGGCTGCGCGCGAGTAGGCTCGTGTTCTCTCTCACCGTCAGATACAGGCGGACAAGGATGACGAGGATTGAGGCCGTCGCGAGGCCGAGCGCTAGCGCGTTCATGGTGACGAAGTGGTCGACCACGACCAGCGCAACCCCCATGAACCCGAATACAGCAGGCATAGCGCCCATCGTCCCCGTCCGCACGTTGGTGCGCGCGCGTCCTTCGGGTCTGGACGCGGCCAATCCCACAAGCAGGGCGGCGATCGGCCAACCGAGGTCGATGAGGCCACCAATGGCATAGGTGCCCTCCGCTACCTGTACGAGAAAGATGCTGTCCGTCACCGCAAAGAATGCGAACGCGCCCGCGACCCGAAGCCAGATACCGGAGTTCCTCAATCCTACGACCGTGACGGCCGCGACGACGAGCGCGAGTAGACCGAGGTCGCCGATCGGATAGGCCAAGTTGGTCGCAACCCCCGCCACCCCACGCCATTACGGCGGGCGCGGCGACGAGCATCGCGCCAATCGTGGCCAGCAGGACTATGCCCTTCGGAAACTTCTTCCGCATTGCTTCCTCCCTGTCGCTTCGTGTGGACTGCTATTCGGAGCAACTCGAGCGAAGGGTTCAACCGAGGTATTCAGCCAGCGAGTCAGCAAGACGGGAAATGCCTGCTACCCTGGCACGACGGTGGGCAATCCAGCCGGCCGGTGAGATGAGCTTCTCGTTCCTCCTTCGGGTGTTTCGAGGTAGGCAAGTCTCGAACTCGTAAAGGAGTCGAACAACACATGTCCCACCAGTCTTTCCGTGAGCTCGGCGTGTCCGCGCGCGTTTCAGACGCACTCGCGGCGCGCTCGATCCACGTGCCATTCACCATTCAATCTCTCGTCCTCCCGGACGCGCTTGCGGGGCTTGACGTGCTCGCGAAGTCGCCGACCGGGTCGGGCAAGACACTCGCGTTCGCGATCCCGATCGTCGAGCGCACGACCAAGCAGGACCGGCACCCGAGCGCGCTCGTCCTCGTCCCGACCCGCGAGCTCGCGGTTCAGGTCACCGAGGACTTCTCGGCGATCGCCTCCGCGAACGGTCTTCGCGTTGCCGCCGTGTACGGCGGCATGCCGCTGAAGGCGCAGGCGGATCGCGCGCGAGGGGCGAACATCCTCGTGGCGACACCAGGTCGTCTTCAGGACCTCGCCGATCGCAGGCTTCTCGACCTCAGCGCAGTCCGCATCCTGATCCTGGACGAAGCCGACCGGATGCTCGACATGGGCTTCAAGCCGCAGGTCGACAAGATCGTGCGGCTCCTGCCGAAGAACCGGCAGACGATGTTCTTCTCGGCCACGCTCGATGGCGAGGTGGGCGAGCTAGCGCGTGCATATACGAGCAGCCCCTCGCGCTTCGAGGCCGATCTCCCCGCAGACCGCGCAGTCGGCGAGATATCGCACCGTTTCGTCGCCGTGAGCCAGGATACGAAGGTCGAGACCCTGGTCGAGCACATCCGGGCTACCGACGGTCTCACACTCGTCTTCGTACGCACGAGACGCGGAGCCGATCGGCTTGCCAAGAAGCTGGCTTTCCACCAGGTCGACGCCGTCTCGATGCACGGCGACCTCTCTCAGGGGCAGCGGCAGCGCGCGCTTCGGCGTTTCGAGTCGGGCAAGGTGCAGGTTCTCGTCGCGACGGACGTCGCGGCCCGCGGACTCGACATCGACGACATCGCGCACGTCATCAACTACGACCCGCCGGAGGAGGACAAGGGCTACGTCCACCGCACCGGGCGCACCGGGCGCGCAGGACGCACCGGGATCGCGATCACCTTCGTCCTTCCCGACCAGGAAGCCGAGACAAGCCGTGCGGCGAATCGGCTCGGGCACCGCGAGCAGTTCGAGCAGGCTGGCCTGAGCACCGCCCGGCCGAAGCTCCTTTACACGAGTCGCCGCGGCCGGCGCTCGAAGTGGTAGAGGGAACCGTGAGGTTGATATGAAAGCCACAGACGCTGCGGCCGCGAAGCGGACGCCTTCAGGGATTTTCGCGCGACCGGGGTCCGCGCTAGCGGATCCCGGTCTTGCGCGCGACTAGCACAGTCGTGCCCAATCGCTCTGAGATCCGCAACGTCGCGATCGTCGCGCACGTCGATCACGGCAAGACGACGCTCGTCGATGCTCTCCTGTGGGAGTCGGGCGCGTTCCGCGCGAATCAGGACGTCGCCGAGCGCGTGCTCGACACGATGGACCTCGAGCGCGAGAAAGGCATCACGATCCTCGCGAAGAACACGGCCGTCCGCTACGGGCCGACGAAGATCAACATCATCGACACGCCCGGCCACGCCGATTTCGGAGGCGAGGTCGAGCGTGGCTTGACGATGGTGGACGGCGTGCTCCTGCTCGTCGACGCGAGCGAGGGGCCGCTCCCGCAGACGCGCTTCGTGCTCCGAAAGGCGCTTGAGGCACAGCTGCCGGTAATCCTCGTCGTCAACAAGGTCGATCGGCCGGACGCGCGGATCAAGGCGGTCGTCAACGAGGTCTACGAGCTCTTCCTGGATCTCGACGCTGACGAGACTCAGATCGAGTTTCCGATCGTCTACTGCAACGCGAAGGCGGGGCGCGCGTCACTCGATCCCGACCCAGACGAGCTCGAGCCGGACCTGCAGCCTCTGCTCGACCTGATCCTCGAGCGCATCCCTGCTCCGACCTACGACGAGGGCCATCCGCTGCAGGCGCTCGTCACGAATCTCGATGCCTCGCCGTACGTCGGCAGGCTCGCCCTCTGCCGCGTCCTCCAGGGAACGATCCGCCGCGCCCAGCAGATCGCGTGGTGCCGTTCCGACGGGACGATCGAGCGCGCGAAGGTGACGGAGCTATACGTGACCGAGGCACTCGATCGCGTTGAGGCGGACGAGGCTGGACCGGGCGAGATCATCGCCGTCGCCGGCATTCCCGAGGTAACAATCGGTGAGACGCTCGCGGATCCGGACGATCCGCGCCCACTACCGGTTATCTCGGTCGACGAGCCGTCGCTCTCCGTGACGATCGGGATCAACACCTCGCCGCTCGCCGGCCTCGATGGAGACAAGGTGACCGCGACCCTCGTCGAGGCGCGGCTGCGGACGGAGCTCATCGGCAACGTCTCGTTACGCGTCCTCCCGACCGAGTCGCCCGACACGTGGGAAGTGCAAGGTCGCGGCGAGCTCCAGCTCGCGATCCTCGTCGAGCAGATGCGGCGTGAAGGCTTCGAGCTGACGGTCGGCAAGCCGCAGGTTGTGACGCGATACGTCGACGGCGTCCTGCACGAGCCGTTCGAGCGCGTTTCCATCGACGTGCCCGAGGAGTATCTCGGCGTCGTGACGCAGCTCTTCGCGCTCCGCAAGGGGCGCACGGAGGCGCTCGTCAACCACGGCAGCGGCTGGGTGCGGATGGACGTCGTCGTGCCCGCGCGCGGCCTCATCGGCTTTCGCACGGAGTTCCTGACCGAAACCCGCGGCACGGGGATCCTGCACCATGTGTTCGACCGCTTCGAGCCGTGGGTCGGCGAGCTTCGCACTCGACCGACCGGCGCGCTCGTGGCCGATCGACGTGGCAAGTCGACTGCCTTTGCGGTGCTCAACCTGCAGGAGCGCGGCTCCCTCTTCATCGGCCCGGGAGTCGATGTCTACGAAGGGATGATCGTCGGGGAGAACGCCCGCGCCGGGGATCTCGACGTGAACCCGACGAAGGAGAAGAAGCTGTCGAACATGCGCGCTCCGAATGCGGACGAAACCGTTCGCCTGATTCCACCCAGGCCGCTCTCGCTCGATCAGGCGCTCGAGTACATCCGCGAGGATGAAGCCGTCGAGGTGACGCCGGGTCACGTGCGCCTGCGCAAAGCCGAGCTCTCCGCCCAGCGGCGCCAGACCGCGGCGAGTCGTAAGGCGCGCGGGCTCGCCCCAGTTAGCTGACGCCGGCTAGCTGGCGCGGAGCCGGTCTGCGAGCCGTTCGGCGTACCAGTCCTCCCAGCGGCCGCCTGGGCTCTCAGCCGTGAACTGGCGATCGAGCTCGACGAGCGCGTGGACGAGGTGGCTCCGCACTGGCGGCCGGGCATCGAGGAGGTCGGGGAGCTCGGAGAGGTCGAGCAGCCAGTTCGCGTACCACGACGCCCAGTCGGGATCGTCCCCGTCCACGATCCGGTACACGACGTGATGCGTCTCGGCGGCTTCGTGCAGCAGCTCCGCTATTCGATCGTCCGCGTTCCCTGTTGTCATCGGCTTGAGTATGGCGCGGTTAAGAACCCACTGAGTCGCCTCGAATTGCTGCGATGACGGCAATCGCGGACGCTACGATCCTCCCATGCCCACTTTTCTCATCGCGTTCATCGTCCCTATGGTTATCGGCCTCTGGGCCCAGCATCGAGTCAAGAGCACGTTCGCGCGCAATCTCGAGGTTCCCGCGTCCCACGGGATGACGGGAGCGGAGGTTGCCCGCCGCATTCTCGACTCGAACGGCTTGCACGAGGTGCCGATCGAAGAGACACCCGGCAGCCTCTCCGACCACTACGACCCGCGCAGCCGCTCGGTACATCTCTCGCCTGAGGTGTTCTCCGGGCGCTCGATCGCGTCAACCGCTGTCGGTTCGCACGAGGTCGGCCACGCGCTTCAGCACGCGAAGTCGTACGCGTTCTTCAAGTTCCGAAGCGCGCTCGCCCCCGCCGTGCAGTTCACCTCGAACATCTGGCTGCTCTTCCTGATCGGTGGGATCTTCCTCAACATTCTCGGTTTCATCTACATCGCGGTCGCGCTCTACTCGGTCGCGGTGCTGTTCACGATCGTGACGCTGCCCGTCGAGTTCAACGCTTCACAGCGTGCCAAGACGCAGCTCAACGAACTCGGGCTGGTTCCGGCGAACGAGAGCGAAGGCGTGAAGAGCGTCCTCTCCGCGGCGGCTTGGACGTACGTCGCGGGAGCCCTCGCCGCGGTGGCGATGCTCCTCTACTACCTCTCGCTGCTTTCGAACCGATAGCGCGCGAAAATGACGGTGGCTGCCACCTTCGGGTGGCAGTCACCGTTCCCGAGGCATCCAGCTGAAGCGGGTCAGGGCGATGACGAGCCCTGCCGCGCCCCAAGCGATGACGACTCCGAGAGCTTTCGGGTCGGCGAAGAGCGACTCGCCGTCCAAGTACACGCCGTTGACGATGTCGAGGAAGTACGTGAGTGGGAGAACATCGGCGATTGCGGCGAGGACGCCGGGATAGTCCTCCCTCGGCCCGAACGAGCCCGAGAGGAAGGCCATAGGAAGCAAGACCACGTTGACGACGGCGGAGACGCCCTCGGCGGAGCGGATCAGCGAGGCGGCGCCTACGCCGAGACCGGCGAAGCAGGCCACACCGAGGACGACGGCGCCTACGAAGCCGAGCCAGTTAGCGGGAGCGCTCGCATCGAAGACGAACCTCCCGAGGAGAACGAGAGCTATGGCCTGGAGCGCGAAGATCAGGAGGGTCGAGGAGAGGACCGCCGCGATGTAGGTCACAGGCGGGAGGGGCGTCGACCGCAGCCGCTTCAGAATTCCGACCTCGCGCCTGCCTACGAGGATGATCGCGAGACCGCCGAAGGCGGTGTTCGCAGCTCCGTAGCCGAAGAGACCCGCGAGCAGGATGTCGGCTGAGGGCACGCTGATGCCGTTGATCTCGATCTCGTCCGAGTAGACCGATCCGAGCAGCGTGTAGAGCAGCAGCGGAAAGATGAAGATGAAGATCGCCGCCTCTCGGCTCCGCCAAAAGGTTCGCTGCTCGTGCGCCAGCTGGTGGAGGAGCATCCTCATTCCGCGTTCTCTTCGCCGCCGACGAGATCCAGATAGACGTCCTCGAGCGAGGGGCGCCGCACCTCGAGGTGCTCGAGGCGACGGCCGTTCGCGAGGGCTTCGGAGGTCAGCTCGTGCAGAGTGAGGGTCGGGTCTTCCGTCTGGACGACGACCGGCTCACCGTTCATCTCAAACCGAATCTCGGCCTTGTGCGCGGTTCCGATCAGCTCGGCCGGCGTTCCCAGACTCACGATCCTGCCGGCTTGGATCACCGCGACCCGGTCTGCGAGCTGTTGCGCCTCGTCGAGATAGTGGGTCGTCAAGAGAATCGTCTTCCCGAGCGATCGGAGCGTCCGGATCAGATCCCACGCTGTTCGTCGTGCGGCCGGATCAAAACCGGTCGTCGGCTCGTCCAGGAAGACGAGATCGGGATCGCCGACGAGCGCGACGCCGAGGTCGAGCCGTCGTTTCTGCCCACCCGAGAGCGTCTTCACGCGCGCGTCCCTCTTCTCCTCGAGGCCTACGAGCTGAACCACCTCGTCGACGTCTCGGGGGTGCTCGTAGTATCCGGCGAAAAGGCGGTGCACCTCGCGCACGGTCAGGTGCGGCGTGAACTCGGACTGCTGGAGCACGACGCCGATCCTCTCGCGAAGAGCCCGCGGAGCTGCGGCGGGATCGTGGCCGAGCACCGTGACCTCGCCGGAGTCGCGCGTGCGGTAGCCCTCGAGGATCTCGACCGTCGTCGTCTTTCCGGCGCCGTTCGGGCCGAGTAGCCCGAAGACCTCGCCCGCTTGGACTTCGAAGCTGACCCCGCGAAGCGCCTCGACTCCGTCGTAGGACTTGTGTAGGTCGTTGGCGACGATGGCGGTGGTCATGCGGGCGCGCTCAGGCGTCCAGGGAGAGCTCGGCGACGCCTCCGGGAGGAAAGCCGGGGTCGCGACCCGTTAGGTCGAGCGCAATTTCGGAGCAGTCCGGCTGGTGGCAGACGGCTGCGACCGCGTGAGTCGCTCCGGTGACGGCATCGCTGAGACCTTCGAGGGTCGTCCCCGGCGCGAGGCGCTCTTCGATCCGCAGCTCGGCCGAGACGGCTTCGGCGATTGCCTCGGCCGTCTCTCTCGCGCGAAGGAGCGGACTCGAGAGAACGAGGCGAGGCGGAGTGGCGTGTGCCGCGAGTTTGTCTGCGAGCGCCCGTGCCTCTTCTCGACCTCGCGTGGAAAGGGGCCGCAGGTCGTCGGGTTCACCCGGGTCTGAATGCGCGTGGCGAACGAGAAAGAGGAGCATCGCGTCGAGCATAGTCACGTCTGGCCGGGGAGTAGGGTGGCCCCGTGCCGAGCCTGCGCTACGTCGTTGCCGACGTCTTCACCGACAGGCCGCTCGAGGGAAACCAGCTCGCCGTCTTCACCGACGCGCGCGGGATCGATGAGGAGACGATGCAGGCGCTCGCGCTCGAGATCGGGTTCTCAGAGACGACCTTCGTGCTGCCGCCGGAGCAAGGCGGCACCGTTCGGATCCGGATCTTCACTCCCAAGTCCGAGCTCCCGTTCGCGGGGCATCCGTGTCTGGGGACCGCCTGGGTGCTGGCGTCCTCTCTTCAGCGCGGAGCCGTCGAGCTGGAGACGACGAGCGGCATCGTCCCCGTCGAGCTCGAACGCGACGAGAGCGGGAAGATCGTCTTCGGCCGGATGAGCCAGCCCTTGCCGAGCGTGGAGCCATACTCGAACGCAGACGCCCTCTTGCGGGCACTGCACATAGAGGAGTCCCAGCTCCCCGTCGAGCGATATGACAACGGTGTGCGGCATACGTTCGTGACTCTCGGCTCGCAGGACGAGGTCGCTGCGCTGCGGCCGGATCTCTCCGCGCTGGCCGAGCTCGAGGTCATGGTCAGCTGCTTTGCGGGCTCCGGAGCCGCCTGGAAGACACGCGTGTTCGCTCCGTCGGACGGGGTTCCCGAGGACCCAGCGACCGGTTCCGCGGCCGGTCCGCTCGTCGTTCACCTGTGCCGGCACGAGCGCGTCGAATGGGGCGAGTGGATCGAGATCTCACAGGGCGTCGAGATCGGGCGGCCTTCGACGCTCTTCGCGCGCGCCGATGCGCGCGACGGCGAGCTCGAGCGGGTCGCCGTGGGCGGCCATGCGGTCGTGGTCGCGCGCGGCGAGTTCCGCCTCTAGGGTCGAGCGAACCGGTAGTGCGAGACGCCCCACTCCGATCCGGAGCGGTAGCCCCAAAGCTCCGCACAGGCCATAAAGAAGATGCGCCACATCTGGAGCCGTCGGGATGCCGCCGAGCCGTACGACTTGGACATGATCTCGAGTACGTCCTCGTGTGCGCCGTCGAGACGGTCGAGCCAGGCCTCGGCTGTCCTCGCGTAGTGGAGCCCGCTGACGGCCCACTGGTCTTCGAGCCCCAGCTTTCCGGCGAAGTGGGGAATGAGGTCGTGCGACGGCATTGTCCCAGCCGTGAAGAAGTGCTTCGCCATCCAACCTGACTCGTATGCGTACGCGAGCTCGCGGTGCGAGAACACGTGGACGAAGAGCTTCCCTCGCGGCTCGAGCCAGCCGGCGATCTTGTCCAGAAGCGCCTCGTAGTTCCGCGCATGCTCGAGCATCTCGACGGAGACGACGCGGTCGAAGCGCCGCTTGACGTCGAACACGTTGGCGTCGGCCGTGATCACCGCGACCCCGCGCAGACCCTTCCGGCGCGCCTCGCTCTCGATGAACGCCCGTTGCGTGCGCGAGTTGGAGACAGCGAGGATCCGACAGGCCGGGTACTGCTCCGCGAGCCAGAACGTCAACGACCCCCAGCCGCAGCCGAGGTCGAGCAGCTCCATCCCGTCCTCGATCTCTGCTCGCTCGCAGGTCAGCGTGAGCATCGCCTCTTCGGCGGCAGCGAGCGACTGCACACCCTCGGGCCAGTAGCAACATGAGTACTTGAGTCGGGGGCCGAGCACGAGCTGGAAGAACTCGGCAGGCACCTCGTAGTGCTGCTCGTTCGGCTTCTCCACCTGATCGGCGATGGCGGACGCGCGGAGCTCGTTCAGGAACGCCTTCTTGCGCGAGGGGCCTCCACGCCGCTCGCGTGCGAGCCGCCGCGCGCAGTTGAGGCGAATCGCGCGGCGCACAATGGGGTCCGGCACGAGCCCGATCATCGGGTCAGCACGAGCTGGGCGTCATGCAGCCAGCCGGTCCGGAACGCCGCCTCGCACGACCCCAGGTAGAAGTCCCAGGTCCTGACGAAGCGCTCGTCGTAGCCGAGCGCGCGCACCTCGTCGATTGTCTCCCAGAAGTGCGAGCGCCAGCGTTTGAGCGTCTCCCCGTAGTGCTCGCCGATCTCCTCGACCGAGCGCATCGACAGCCGCGACTCATGCGCCATCACGCCCGTCAAAGCCGTGAATGAGGGGATCAGGCAGCCTGGGAAGACGTAGCGCTCGATCCAGTCCGCGGAACGGCGATAGCGCGCGTAGCGGTGGTCGGGAACGAGAATCGTTTGGATGCAAGCGACGCCGCCGAGTTCGAGGAACCGGTCGCAGGCGCCGAAGAAAATCGGGAACTGCCGTTCGCCGATCGCCTCGAGCATCTCGATAGACGCGAGCTTCGTATACGAACCCTGGTGCTCTCGGTAGTCCTCTTCGACGATTGTCACACGGTCGGCGAGTCCGGCGGCTGCAACCCGCGTGCGGGCGAGCTCGGCCTGCTCGGCGGAGATCGTCAGCCCCGTCACGTGCGCTCCGTACTCGCCCGCTGCGACGAGAGCGAACGATCCCCAGCCGCAGCCGATCTCGAGAACCCGGTCGTCCGGGGTCAGCTCGAGCTTGTCGCAAACCTGGCGGAGCTTCCGCTGCTGCGCCACCGCAAGCGGTTCGTCTGAGCGCTCGAAGACGGCACAGGAGTACGTCATCGTTTCGTCGAGCATCAAGCGGAAAAGGTTGTTCCCGAGGTCGTAGTGGTAGCCGATGTGTCGTCGTGCCCGGAGAAGACCCTGGCGCGTGTTCGGACGAGGCCGCGCGTTCAAGAGCCGGGCGAGGCGAGGATGGCGTTCGCGCGCCGCACGAGCATTCCGAAAAGTGGGCTATGCACTTGACGTCCCTTGGTGCTGGTCGTAGCCTTGTGGCGTGTCGGTCCACCCGCTGGTTGCCGGGGTTGACTATCCGCGAGACTGGCGGGAGTTGCGGCGGTGGTTCGTCGACGAGCCGTCCTGCGTCGGCTATCTGGAGCGGTTGCGGTGGCCGGATGGG
>JACDCN010000056.1 GCA_013817555.1 Actinomycetota bacterium | reverse complement strand
GCGACTCTCTACGCCGACTTCCGCTACGCGGTGCGGGGACGGGAGGTCGAAGGCGTCACGTTCGTCGAAACCGCGCGCAGCCTCTTGCCGGTGATCGGCGAGCTGCTGGCGGGCAGGCGGATTGGGTTCGAGGACGCCCAGCTTCCGTTTGCCGGCTATCGCGCTCTCGTCGATGCCGGAGTCGACGCAGTTTCCACATCCGGGCTCGTGGAGTCGCTTCGCGCGGTCAAGGACGGGCCCGAGATCGAGATCATGCGCCGTGCGGGTGCGCTCTCGGATGAGATCTTCGGCGCCTTGGCGCAGGAGCGGTTCAGCGGCCGCACCGAGATCGAGCTCGGGTGGTGGGTGGAGCGGAGTTTTCGAGACGCGGGCGCGGAAGGAGTGTCCTTCCCCACCATCGTCGCGGCGGGTGAGACCGGCACTTCACCGCATGCGGTCCCCGGTGTTGATCCCATCGCCGAGGGCGTGCTCGTCACCGTCGACGCCGGCTGCCTCCTCGACGGCTACTGCTCGGACTGCACGCGCACCTTCGCCGTGGGGGAGATCTCGGAACGGCTGTCGGAGATCTACGCGCTTTGCCTCGATGCTCAGCTCGACGGACTCGACGCGGTAGCGCCGGGCGTGCGCGGGGAAGACGCAGACGCAGCGGCCCGTGCAGTGATCAACGCGGCGGGACTCGGTGAGGCGTTCGGCCACGGCCTCGGACACGGGGTGGGGATCCAGATTCACGAGGCCCCGACGCTGCGGCCGGAGTCGAAAGACGTGCTCGAGCCGGGGAACGTGGTCTCGGTCGAGCCGGGAATTTATCTCCCAGGCGAGGGCGGAGTGCGCATCGAGGACCTCGTGCTGGTCACTGAAGACGGCCGCGAGCGGCTGACGCAGTTCTCCAAGGAGCTGATTACCGTCTCGTAGGGGCCGGGTAGGCCGGTCCCTACAATGCGCGCCCGATGGCCGAGACCGTCACCACGAATCAGTTCCGCAACGGGATGCACGTCGAGCTCGACGGCTTCGTCTGGCGCATCGTCGAGTTCCAGCACGTGAAGCCGGGCAAGGGCGGCGCGTTCGTGCGGACGAAGATGAAGGCGCTCGGGTCCGGGGCGGTTGTCGACCGCACGTTCCGCGCGGGAGAGAAGTTCGCCCGTGTGCACACCGAGGTGAAGAGTGTCCAGTTCCTGTACGACGACGGCTCCGAGGCTCACTTCATGGACGAGCAGACGTTCGAGCAGTTCGGGCTGCCGCACGCCGAGGTCGCCGGCGAGCTCGCGTATCTGGCGCCCTCGAGCTCAGTGCAGATGCTCGCGGTCGACGGCAAGCCGGCCGGAATCCAGATGCCTTCCTCGGTCGAGCTGACGGTGACCCAGACCGAGCCCGCCGTCCGTGGAGACACGGTCACGAACGTCTCGAAGCCGGCGACTCTCGAGACGGGAGCAGTGGTTCAGGTCCCGCTCTTCGTCGACCGCGGCGAGCGGATCAAGGTCGATCCGCGCGAAGGCCGCTACATATCGCGCGCCTGATCCGCGTTCACTGACAACGCTAGTTATCGAGCGGGAATCGTGTTGAGGAACGGGGCTCTCGGACCCTCATCCTCGAGTTCAGGTCGCTAAGGTCCACGGTCGTGCCGAAGCTGGTCGATACCACGATCCGGCTGCTCTCGCAGGAACCTCTCGCCGGGCGGCTGCCGACCGCGGAGATCCTGCGCGTCGCCGAGATCCTCGACGGAGCGGGCTTCGCCTGTCTCGAGATCTCCGGCGGCGGCGTCTTCGACGCGACGGTGCGCCGGCGGGTCGAGAGTCCGTGGGAGCGGATCCGGGCGATCAAGGCGCGCACTTCGACGCCGCTCGGAATTGCTTTGCGCGGGCGTTTTCTCGTTGGATCACGCCCGGTCAGCGGGGACATCGTGGGACGCTTCGTCTCCTGCGCCGCAGAGAACGGGATCGAGGTCTTCCGGCTCCACGACCCGCTGAACGACGTCTCAAACCTGCGCGAGGCCGGCGCAGCGATCACGAGCGCCGGGGGGGCATTCCACGCAGGGCTCGTCTACAGCCCAGGCCGCACGGACGAGACCGACGCGCTGGTTGATCAGGCCCGCAAGCTGCCCGATCTCGGTGCGACGCGCGTTGTCGTCAACGACCCGACCGGAGCGCTTCTCCCCCACAAGGCGCAGGAGCTGGTCGAGAGGATCCGCGAGGCGAGCGGGCTCTCGGTTGGTTTCTACGTACAGGGTGCAGCCGGCCTGGGCATCGCTTCGGCACTGGCCGCGGTCGAGGCAGGAGCCGACCTTGTCGCGACGGCGGTCTACCCACTCGCCCTCAGTCTCCACCGCGTTTCGGGAGAGGCGTTGGCCGAGTCCCTCGAGGGGTTGGGTCAATCCACCGGGGTGCAGACCGACAAACTTTGGGAAGCCGCGGACGTCATCGACGAGTACATCGGGGATGAGCCGGTCGCGCCGGTCGCTCCGAGGATCGCCGTGCGGGCCGCCGAGCACGACCTCCCCGCCGGTCTTGTCGCCGCGCTCGAGGTCCATCTGCGCGCGCACGCTGCGGCCGACCGTCTCCTTGACGTCCTCGAAGAGGTCGGGCGTGTCCGCGCGGAGGCGGGATGGCCTCCGCTTGCAGCGCCGATCGGCCAGATACTGGCCTCGCAGGCGCTCCTGCACGTGCTAGAGGCGCGGCGTTACGGAACCGTGATCGACGAGTTCCGAGCGCTGGTGCAAGGGGGATACGGCGTCACGCCGGAGCCCGTCGATCCCACCGTCGAGCGCGCGGTCGAGCTGCTCGCGCCGGGAGCAGCGCTCGTCGACGACCCGCCGACCGCGGAGGACGTACGGGAGCAGGCCGACGGCCTGGCCGCAAGCGAGGAGGAGCTCGTCCTCATCGCCACGTTCGGCACCGATGCGGAGGAGCTCTTGAAGATGATCAGGCAACGGCACTCGCGCGACACCGTGCTGGTAGCCGAGGACGAGGACGCCGAGCGGGCCGAGCGGATCCGCGAGCTCGTCAAGATCGTGCAGGAGAGCGGTGTCGGCGAGATCGAGATCGAGGACGAAGGCATGCGCGTGTCCGTCCGCCGCGCCGACGAGCTGACGGTGACAGGACCCACTCCGGTCATGGCCACGGCGAGTCAGGACTACGACGTCACCTCCGCAGAACAGTCCGACGCAGCCGCAGCGATGCGTGTCGAGTCTCCTATGGTCGGCGTCTTCTACCGCGCTCCGAACCCCGGGGCGCCGGCATTCGTCGACATCGGGGACAGCGTCATCCCGGGCCAGACCCTCTGCGTTCTCGAAGCGATGAAGCTGTTCAACGAGTTAAAGGCCGAGGTTGCGGGAACCGTGGCGTCCATCCACGTCGAGAACGCGCAGCCGGTCGAGTACGGGCAGCTGCTGTTCGAGATCGAGCCGGCTCTAGCGCCGCCAGTCCTCTAGGGAGAGGCGGTGTTCTCGCGCGTCCTCGTAGCGAACCGGGGCGAAATCGCCGTGCGAGTGATCCGCGCCCTGCACGAGCTCGGGATCGAAGCGGTCGCCGTGTACTCGACCGCCGACAGGGATGCGCTCCACGTCCAGCTTGCCGATCGCGCGGTCTGCATCGGTCCGCCTCCGGCAGCGGAGAGCTACCTGCGGATTCCGAACGTGGTCGCGGCCGCCGAGACGACGGGCTGCGAGGCGGTTCACCCCGCATACGGCTTCCTCGCGGAGAATCCGGCCTTCGTGCGAGCCTGCAAGGAGTCGAACCTTGTCTTCGTCGGGCCGCCGGCAGAGGTCATGGAGCGCATGGGCGACAAGGTGCGCGCCAAGGCGGAGATGCGCGCGGCCGGGGTTCCGTTGGTGCCGGGGACGGAAGGAGTGGCGAGTCTCGCCGACTTGCGTACCGCGGCGCGTTTGATCGGGTTCCCTGTCCTCGTCAAGGCTGCGGCCGGGGGCGGAGGGAAGGGCATGCGGCTGGTCTCGACCGACGAAGAGCTGGAGGGCGCGTTTGCATCGGCAGGTGCGGAGGCGGAGGCGGCGTTCGGCGATAGATCGCTCTATCTCGAGAAGGCACTCACGCCCGCGCGCCATGTCGAGATCCAGGTTCTCTGCGATGCGGAAGGAGGGATCCTCACGCTTGGCGAGCGCGAGTGCTCGATCCAGCGCCGGCATCAAAAACTGATCGAGGAGTCGCCGTCGCCCGCACTCGATCCGGAAGCGCGGGAGGAGATGGAGAACGCGGTCGAGCGAGCGTGCGCTGCGATCGGCTACCGGAATGCAGGTACGTTCGAGTTCCTGCTCGGCCCCGACGGCGGCTTCCACTTCATCGAGGTGAACTGCCGGCTGCAGGTCGAGCACCCGGTGTCGGAGCTGGTCACGGGCATCGACATCGTGCGCGAGCAATTGCGCATTGCCGCCGGCGAGCGACTGGAGCTCACGGGACGCGCACCGCGGCGTGGCCACGCGATCGAAATCCGGATCAACGCAGAGAATCCTGCGCGCGGGTTCGCGCCAGCGCCCGGCACCGTGACCCGCTTTCTGCCGCCGCTCGGCGCAGGAGTCCGGGTCGATACGGCCATCCGCTCGGGAAGCGAGATACCGCCGTACTACGACTCGATGATCGCGAAGGTGATCGTGTGGGACGAGACGCGGCCGGCTGCGCTCTCTCGAGCGGGGCGCGCGCTCTCCGAGCTCGAGGTCGAGGGAATTCCGACGACCAGGGAGCTCGCTCTCGACGTGCTCGCCTCGCCGGAGTTTCGAAGCGGCGAATACTCGACGTCGACGCTCACCGATCTGGAGGGAAGGGTGCCCTCCCTCTCCGTCTCGTGAGACCTCCAGCGGGCCGCCGGGCGGGGCGCCGGCAAGCGCTCTTTCTGCTCTATCAGTGGGATCTGACCGGCCAGCCGCTGGCCTCGCTCTTCGAGGGGGAGCCCGACGCGTTCGCCGCGTCGCTCGCGCAGGCGGTCTCGGAGCGAGCGGCCGATCTCGACCTGCGCATCACGGAGACCTCGAAGGAATGGCCCGCCGACAGGCTGGGTACGCTCGAGCGCAACGTGCTGCGCATCGGCGTCTACGAGCTCGAAGAGGGGACAGTTCCACCCGAGGTAGCGATCAACGAGGCGGTCGTCCTGGCGAAGCGGTACGCGTCGGAAGAGGCCAGCCGACTTGTCAACGGCATCCTCGGACGGATCTTTCGAGACGAGGCTGCGGTTTGAGCTCTGCCGACGAAGCGCTCGGCCGGGCAGAGGATCTGCTCGCGCGGCTGAACCAAAAGCGCGAGGAGCTCGAGCAACTCGCCAAGGCGGACGACATCGACGGGGACGCCGCGGTCGACCTCATCGCCGATCTGGCCGACCTCGCCAGGCAGATCGAAGCCGAGCTCACGCGCGCGCGGACGATCGCCGATGCGGACGGCTGACGAGCTTCGCGGCGTCTTCGACGCGTATCTCGCCACGCTCCCGCTCGCACCCGAGCTCGGCCGCCTCGAGGAGGCTCTCCGGTACGCGCTCGAAAGCGGGGGAAAGCGGATTCGCCCAATTCTGTGCCTGGCGGTCGCGGATGCGACGCGGGGGACGGTCGAGCGGGCGCTGCCCGCGGCGGCGGCTCTCGAGCTCGTGCACACGTTCTCCCTCGTCCACGACGACCTGCCCGCGCTGGACGACGACGCAGAACGCCGTGGGCGCCCGAGCACGCATGCGGCATTTGGTGACGGGGTCGCGATCCTCGCGGGTGATGCCTTGCTCGTCGAAGCGTTCCGGCTCGCGCTCTCGTACGATGACCCCGCGATCGCTCGCGAGCTGGCCGACGCCACCGTCGGGATGATCGGCGGTCAGTACCGCGACATCACCGGCGACGACATCGACCTCGAGGAAGTCGAGCGCCTGAAGACGGGACGCCTCTTCGCAGCGGCGGTGGGGCTCGGACTGCACTCGGCAGGAGTGCCGAATGCCGAGCAGGGTCCGTGGCGGGCATTCGGCGACGAGCTAGGTCTCCTGTTCCAGGTCGTCGACGACATCCTGGACGAGGACGGCTTCGCAGCACGGCTTGGAGTCGAGGGAGCGAGACGGCTCGCAGACGAGGCCGCAGTGCGCGCACGGGAACGGCTGGACGGCCTTTTCACCGACACGTCGGTGCTGCGTGAGCTCGTCGATGGTCTGGCTGTGAGAACTGCTTGAGAGTTGACGCGTGCTCGTTTCCGGCTAGCATCCGGCGCTAACGAACAGCCAGGTCTCGCGCCAAACCGAACTCTCTTCGTGCGCGCGCCGTCGCTCCCCCTCACGCATGTCTCTCCGTCTCCATAGACTCCTGCCCGCGCTCGCAGTGGTCGCCCTCGCCATGGCTCTGCCGCCGGCGACCGCGTCGACCTCGGGCGTGAGAGTCGACGCATTCGCCGCTCAGCCGTTGAGCTATGCGGATGGCCATCGTCCTCCCTGGAGGACCGCGCCCCGGCGCGTAAGCGTCGGCGAACACGCGGCAAAGATTGCGCTCGAAGCGGTCGGCATCCCGTACCGCTGGGGAGGAACGTCGCCCGAGACGGGCTTCGACTGCTCCGGGCTCGTGCGCTGGGCGTACGGCCGGCTCGGCGTCGATGTCCCGCACAGCTCCTATGCGCTCTGGAGCTCAGGGATACCGGTCGAGCGCGCCCGGATGAAGCCCGGAGACGTGCTCGTCTTCTCCGGGATCGGACACGTCGGTCTGTATCTCGGTGGCGGGCGCATGGTGCACGCGCCGTACTCCGGAACGAAAGTGCAGGTGGTCGGCCTCGCGCGCACGAATTACGGTCGTCGCCTCGTCGGCGTGCGACGCGTTACGCTCGCTTAGCCCCTCACGACGAGACGAGGGCTACGGTGATTCGACGCAGAGAGCAGACCGCGCGCGAGTTGAAAGGCGCTTTCCCCTCGCGCGCGGTCATTCAAAGCCACACATTGACGACATCCTCTTTGCAGCATCCGCCTCCACAGCGGGTGCAGGCGGTCACTTCGAGTACTGCTAGCGGCGTGTGTACCCGAAGCCTCCGAAGAGCGCGAGGACGACGAGAACGATGATCAAGACCAAGAGCCAAGTTGGCATCTGTTCACCTCCTGGCGCAACTAATTCCCACCGCAGGCTCCGTTGAAACCCACACGCAAGCGACTCGACGTCCTTCTCGTGGAGCAAGGCCTCGCCGAGAGCAGGAGTCAGGCGCAGGCGCTGGTCCTTGCCGGGCTCGTGCCGGGCTACGACAAGCCCGGGCAGCAGCTCGAGGAGAGCGTCGAACTCCGCGTGCAAAGCCCTCCGCCGTTCGTATCGCGAGGGGGCGAGAAGCTCGCGAACGCGCTCGCTGCGTTCGGAGTCCAAGTCGAGGGCCGCGACTGCGCGGACGTCGGCGCCTCCACCGGTGGGTTCACCGATTGTCTGCTCCAGGCAGGGGCACGACACGTCGCTGCGATCGATGTCGGGTACGGGCAGCTCCATCCTCGGCTCCGCTCAGACTCGCGCGTCCTCGTGCTCGAGCGGACGAACGCGCGTTTACTCACGGAGCTCCCCTTTGCGCCCGACCTCGTGGTCTGTGACGTCTCGTTCATCGGCGTAGCGAAAGCGCTTCCTCCGGTGCTCGCGCTCGCTCGAGCGGGTTGGGAAGCCGTGGTACTCGTCAAGCCGCAGTTCGAAGCCGGGCGGGCGGAGACGCCGAAGGGGGTCGTTCGCGACCCCGAGGTGCAACGGAACGTCCTCAAGAGGGTGACCGAAGAAGCGCGAGCGTGGGGTGGACAGACGCTCGGAGTCGTAGACTCAGGGTTACCCGGCCCGAAGGGAAACCGGGAGTTCTTCGTCCATCTCGTCAACCGGCCGTCCGAGGCGAACCCCGATGACATCGACCGCTGGATCGCCGAAGCCGTCGGCGGGAGCTCCTTCCGGGGAGATCGCCCGTCGCGAGGCGGATGATGGCTGCCGGGAGGCAAGGACGCAGGGAGCGTTCATATTCTCTGGTTATGGGCGCGACTGAGGACGCAGCATCGCGGCATCCAGCGCCGCGTCGCGACATGGCTGTTCGCCCCGGAAGGAGCTCCAGGGATAAGCGCGTCACGCGGGCTGCCGTCGTCACCCACGGGCAGCCGGGCCAGATCGGGTCCGGGCTCGCTCGCCTGCAGGCGGTCGCCGACGAGCACGGGGTCGAGCTCCTTCATCAGCCTGGCGACGATGCGAACGCCGCCGACATCGCGATCGTGCTCGGCGGCGACGGAACGGTGCTGCGTGCGTTGACCCGGTTTCTCGGCACCGGCGTGCCCGTGGTCGGTGTCAACTTCGGACGGGTCGGCTTCCTGAGCTCGATGGCGAGGAAAGACCTCGAGGCCGGGCTCGCGCGGGTCTTCGCGGGGGAGTACGAGGTGGTCGCGCTGCCGACGCTCGAGGTCGAGCACCCCGAGGGAAGTCGGCAAGCCGTCAACGATGTCGTCGTCGCGAGCGCCTCGCTCGGACGCATGATCGAGCTCGAGCTCGCGGTCGGCGGCGAAGAGCTCGGACGCCAGCCCTGCGACGGGATCATCTGCGCGACCCCCTCGGGCTCGACTGCGTACAACCTCTCGAATGGGGGACCGGTGCTCGTATGGGGCCTCGAGGCGATGGCGCTCACGTATGTCGCCGCGCACTCGCTGCGCGCGCGCCCGCTCGTCATCCCGCCCGGAGCGGACGTCATCATCTGGAACCGGACGGAGGGCGTGGAGGCCGGAGTTCTCGTCGACGGGCATCGGATCGCCACGCTGTCGAAGGCTGAGAGGGCGGTCGTGCGCATCGGACCGGAGCGCTCCCTGCTCGCCACCCTTCCGGAGGCGACCTTCGTGCGCCGGTACCGGCAGAGCTTTGCTTCGTAGGCTCCGCATCGAGAACCTCGTCCTGATCCGCGAGGCGGATCTCGCGTTCGGGCCCGAGCTGAACGCGATCACGGGTGAGACGGGAGCCGGGAAGACGATCTTCGCGCAGGCCGTCGGACTCTTGCTCGGCGCTCGGGCTGACGCATCTTCGGTTGGCGCCGACGGCTCCGAGGCGTACGTGGAGGCGGAGCTGGACGTCCCCGACGGTTTCTTCGACGAGGAGGAGGTCGCGACACTCGCAGAGCTGCGACCCGACGGCGAGGCGGGCCTCGTGCTCGCACGCCGCGTCTTCGGTGACGGCCGAACGCGGGCGTACGCGTGGGGCCGCGCCGTCGCTCGCGAGGATGTCGCTGCTGCGGCTGAGCGGCTGATCGCCATGTCGGGCCAGTTCGAGCAGCGCCGACTCGCGCGCCCATCCTTCCAGCTCGACGTGTTGGATGCGTTCTGCGGTGCTGAGCAGGTCGCGCGTCGCCGGGACGCCGGTGTTGCGTGGCGAGAGCTTGCGGCCGCGCGCCGACGCTACGAGGAGCTGACGCGCGACGCCGATGCAGCCGCGACCCGCCTCGCCGAGCTCGAAGCACTGGTCGAAGGGACTGACGGACTTGCGCCAGGGGACCAGGACGCCCTTCGCACACAGCGCGAGCGGCTTCGTCATGTCGCCGAGCTAGAGGAGGCCGCGGCGACTGCAGTGGAGGCGATCGCGCCCGAGGAAGGCGACGGCGCGGCGTCCCTGGCCGCACAGGCAGAGCGCGTGCTGGCGCCGCTCGAGCGCATCGCACCCGAGCTGGCGGTGGTGGCGACGGAGCTCCGCGACGTTTCAGTGCGTCTGGTGGAAGTTGGGAGCGACCTGTACAGCTTTCTCGCATCGCTCGAGGCAGATCCAGAGGCGTTAGAGGGGGTCGAGGGACGTCTCGCCAGAATCGCCAACCTCCAGCGTCGTTTCGACGCGGCCTCATTCGAGGAGCTGCTGGAGCGGGCGGGAGCCGCTCGGGCGGAGCTCGACGAAGCTGCGGCCGGGAACGACCCCGTCGCGGCTGCGGCCACCGCGGTCGCTGCCGCCGAGTCGCGCGTAGCCGCGCTCGCGACGGAGCTCCGCGCGGCGAGGCGCTCGCAGGCGCGCCCGTTCGCCGACGCCGTCTCGGAGGAGCTTCAGGGTCTCGGAATGGGAGACGGGGAGTTCCTGGCCGAGCTCCGCAAGCGGGAACCCGGGG
>JACDCN010000055.1 GCA_013817555.1 Actinomycetota bacterium | reverse complement strand
GAGATCCACGTCGACGGAGAAGAGATCGCGGTCGAGGCGCGGCTCGTCGTCAACGCCGCGGGCCCCTGGGTCGATCACGTGCGGCGGCTCGAGGATCCGCGCGCAGGGACCTCCGTTCGGCTGAGCAAGGGGTCGCACGTTCTCGTTCCGGCTGAGGGTGACTGGACGGCCGCCCTCACCATCCCCCAGGACGACGTCCGGGTCACGTTCGCGGTTCCTTGGTACGGGATGCTTCTCCTCGGCACGACGGACAGCCCGCACGAGGGTGACCCGGTCGACGTCGCAGTCGAGCCCGCCGAGGTCGAGCAGATCCTCGCGGAAGCTGCCGTCGCCATCCACTCTTCGCTCGTCGCGCCGGATCGGGTACGCGCGACGTATGCCGGCTTGCGCGTGCTTCCTGCCGGCGACGAGGCCAGCGTCAGCGCGCGGCGTGAGACCGTGTTCACGCGTAGTCCAGGGGGGATGCTCAACGTCGCCGGCGGCAAGCTCACGACCTACCGCCGCATCGCTCTCGAGACGCTGACCCGCTTGCGGCTCGAGCTCGGCCTCCGGCATATCGACAGGCGTCCATGGCCGCTCCCCGGGGCCGCCGGCCTCGAGCACGTTTCCTTTCCGCGGAACCTCGAGCCTGAGATCCGAGCGCACCTCCTCCACCAGTACGGCAGCCTGTCACCCGAGGTTCTCGCGGGGGCAGCAGACGATCCTTCTCTTCTCGACCGACTGCACTCCGGCGGCCCCGACATCGCAGCGCAGGTTCGGTACGGCGCGTCCCACGAATGGGCGCGCGACGCCGACGACGTCCTCCGCAGGCGGACCACGTGCTTCTATCGCGGCCTTGCGGACGACCAGACTAAGGCTCGCGTGCGGAGCCTCCTCGACGGTAGGCTGGCTACATGAGCGTCGAGATCTTCTACTGCCCTACTTGAAGCGGCTACGACACACGGGCCGCGAGTCTCGCGGCCGAGATCGAGTCGAAGACCGGGATCGAGGCGAAGGCGACACCCGGTGAGCATTCACAGTTCGACGTCCTCGCGGACGGGCAGATGATCTTCTCGAAGAAGACCAAAGGCCGCTTCCCCGAGCACGACGAGATCCTGCCGCAGCTCGCGTAGGATCTCAGTCGTCGCCCTCTTTGCCGTCGCCGCAGTCCTTGGACGCTTGCCGGTACAGCCTGTCGATCTCCCGGCGCTTCCCCTGGATTTCCTCCGAGCGCTCGAGCAAGGAGAGCACCCCATCGCACTGCCCGAGCGCACGGCGCGTAAACGCGAGGTTGTAGCTCGCGTACGCCTCGCCGATCGAGCCTGAGCCGCTGAGCGCAGCAACCGCCCGCTCGAGGAGCAGGAGCGCGCCCGCGTAGTCTCCGTCCTGCATGAGGGCGAATCCCTCGTTGTTCAGCGTTACCCCGTCCGCGGGCGCCGTTGTCGAGGGCGTGGTTGCGGTTGTTGTCGGGGTTGTTGTTGGCGGTGCGGGCTCAGTCGTGGGCGGCGTGGTCTCGGTCGCCGTCGTCGTTTCGGTGATCGTCGTCGGGGGTCTGGTCTGGGTGGCCGTCGACGCGGGGGGTCGAGTGGTTCGCTGCGCGCCCTCGTCGGCGTCGAGCAACGAGCCGAGGAGCGCGGCCAAGCCGAGGCCCGTGAGGGCGAGGATGAAAGCGCCCACGACAACAGTCTTGGTTCGCCGGCGCCTCAGCCGGTGCACCGCGCGTGCGCGTACCGGTCCGGTCGCTGCCCCAGTCGCGGTGACAGCCGGAAGCACACGGGTCGTTGCTTCCGCGTTCTTGAACGTATCGCGGAGATCGGCGACGAGCTCCGCGCAGCTTTCCGGCCGGTCTGCGGGACTCTTTGCAAGCGCGCGTCGGAGCACCTCGTCCACGCCGTCCGGAAGCTCAGGCTCGATCAGCTCGGCGCTCGGGACCGGCGCTGTCACGTGGGCGAATGCCTCGGTCGCAGCCGTCTCGCCTTCGAACGGGCGCCTGTCGGTCAAGAGCTCGAACGCGACAACCCCGAGCCCGTAGCGGTCGCTCGCTGCCGTCGCCGGCTCCCCGCGAGCTTGCTCCGGGGAGAGGTAGCCGGCCGTGCCGAGGACGGTGCCGGGGAGGGTCAGCGTGTCGAACCCCGACGTGGAGGCGATCCCGAAATCCGAGACGACGATGCTTCCGTCCCGGTCGAGGAGCAGGTTCGCCGGCTTCACGTCGCGGTGGACGATCCCGTCGGCATGAGCCCTGTCGAGCGCCTGCCCCGCCTGGTCGAGCCACTCGAGCGCCAGCGCGGGCGGAATTCGACCCTCCCGCAGACGGTCGAATACGGACCCACCTTCGAGGTACTCCATGACGATGTACGGCTGTTCCCCGTGCTCGCCGACGTCGAAGACCGTGATGACATGCGGCGCCCCGGAAAGCCGGGCAGCCGAGAGCGCCTCTCGCCGGAAGCGCGCGTGCGCGTCCTCGTCACGTGCATGCCGCTCCGAGAGCAGCTTGACGGCAACCTTCCTCTCGAGGACGGAGTCGATCGCGCGGTACACCTCGCCCATGCCGCCGCGGGCGATCAGGGTGGCAGACGTGTACCGCTTCGGTAGAGCCTGGCTAGCGGTAGTGATGCCCTGTGTGATACCCGACCCAGCGTGAAAACATGCCCAGGAGCGTCATCGCAACAGGAAACCTTCGCCTAGCGGATCCTCCTCGTCCAGCGTGAAGACGTGCTCGCCGGTTCGGTAGGCGCTACCTTCGACCTCTGTCACGACCGCTGGAATGCCGGCAACGTCCGCGTCCCCGACCACCCTGCCGCGAAACTCCGACCCGACGATGCTCAGATGGCGGAGCTCGTCGCCGCGTGGGAGCCGTCCCGAACGGTCGAGAAGCGCAAGCCGGGCCGTAGTACCGCTTCCGCAGGGCGAGCGGTCGACCTCGCCGTCGGCGAAGACGGTCACGTTGCGCTGGGTGAAGGGACTGCCGGACTCTTGCTGCCAGAAGATAACCCCGTAAACGTCGCGGAGCTCGGGTTCGAGGGGATGGACGATCTCGTGCCGCTCCTCGAGCACGCGCTTGATCTCCCTCCCGAGCTCGACGAGACGGGGGAGCTCGGGCGGTTCGACCTTCTCCTCGAGCGAAGCGTAGAAGGCGCCACCGAAGGCGACGTCGACCCTGTGCTCGCCGAGCTCCGCTCCTTCCGCCCACACGAACGCAGGGACGTTTCGGAACCGAACAGAGCGCACGCGGCCGTTTTTGACATGAGCCCAGGTCAGGAGACGCCCAGACGGCACATCGACGACAAGGCGGTTCTCCCCCTCTCGCCGCTCCACGATTCCCTCGTCGAGCGCCCACGTGACGAGCGCGATCGTGCCGTGTCCGCACGCCGTTGAGTAGCCAGCGTTGTGGAAGAAGACGACGCCGAGGTCAGCGCCCTCATCGTTCGGCTCGACGACGAAGCAGCCGTACATATCCGCGTGGCCCCGCGGCTCGAACACGAGCAGGCGGCGAACATGGTCGAGACGTTCGAGAGCATCCCGCCGCTTGTCGAGGACCGTGGCCCCACGCGGACTCTCGACGCCGCCGGTGACGATCCGGAACGGCTCGCCGCCGGTGTGGTAGTCGACCGTGCTGATAACCCCGGTGTCAGACACCCTCGACCCCGCTCACGAGACGACGAATGCCTGATGTCGAGCCATGGCGGGTGGCCTTACCTAGCGTCCTCTGAACGCGGGCGGCCGCTTGTCGAGGAAGGCCTGGACGCCTTCGCCAAAGTCGTCGGTCGACGTGGCTGCCTGCTGGAGCTCCGCCTCGAGCTCGAGCTGCTCCTCGAGCGACGCCGTATAGGCGTGCTCGAAGAGCTGCTTCGTCATCGCGACCCCCCGCGTCGGCAGCTCGGCGTACCACGCCGCGAGCTCTTCTATCCGCGGCGCGAGGTCGTCCGCTGCCACCACCTCGGAGACGAGCCCCCACGCGAGAGCCTCATCCGCGCCGAGCCGTCGGTTCGAGACCATCCACTCGAAGGCTTTGGAGAAACCGAGCACCCGGTGGATGAACCAGGATCCGCCCGCGTCGGGGATGAGCCCGATGCCGATGAATCCGGGAACGAAGGTCGCCTGGTCGGAGGCAATCCGGACGTCGCAGGCGCAGGCGAGCGAGAGCCCGGCGCCGGCGACCGGGCCGTTGATCGCGGCGATGACGGGCTTCTCCAAAGCACGGATCGCGCGGATGTTCGGGTGGTACGTCCCCTCGAGCGCATCGCGGATGCCGCCTGGGAGCTCCGAAAACTCCTTCAGGTCCTGCCCGGAGCAGAACCCACGACCGGCGCCGGTGATGACGACAGCGCGCACCTCGGGATCGGCCGCCTCCGCCAACGCCTGGCGGAGCGCGGCATGGAGCGCTCGGTTGAACGCGTTGAAGACCTCGGGGCGGTTGAGCGTGATCGTAAGCACCGCGCCGGCGCGGGCTGTGAGAACCTCAGGCACAGCCGGAGACTAACGGCGAGGACGAAACAGGTACGCGACGAGCGCGCCCGCAGCGAGCCCCGCCAGCGCGATGCGGGTCGCGTCCACCGCGGGCTCGAAGCGCACGTCCCCGTCCTTCACGACGTAAGCGCCGACGCCGCGCGAGCGAAGACCGAATCCGGCGCCGCCGCTCGTGCCGCCGCCGCCTCCCCAGCCTCCACGCACTGCAGCCACAGGGATCACCGTTACGCCGTTGCGCTCGATCGGGTCGCCGACGACCCGGCGCACCGTCAGCGCGTCTTGGACGCCCTTGATCATCTCGTCGTGATTCACCGTTTTTTCCTGTTCAGGAAGGCGCGCACAGCGTCCTGCGCCTCGTCGCCCATCATCGACATGGCAAGCCAATCACGCGCGTGACCAACCGTCTGGTGCCACGCGAAGTCGCGCCAGACGTTGAGTTGCTGCTTCGCGTAACGAGTCGTCTGCGGAAGCTTTGCGGCGAGCTTCTCGACCAACTCGTCGACGACCGCATCGAGCTCAGCCTCCGGAACCGCCCGGTTGACGAGCCCCCACTCCACGGCCTGCTCTGCCGGAACCTCATCGCACAGGAAGACGATCTCACGCGCGCGCCGGTCGCCGACCATGAGCTGCAGCCACTGGGTCGCGCCGCCGGCCGGGACCGAGCCGTGCTCGAGACCCACGTGTCGAATGAACGCCGTGTCGACCATGACCGCGAGGTCGCACGCCATCTGCAGCTCGTTGCCACCGCCGACCGCGATCCCGTTGATCCGGGCGACCGTCGGCTTGCCGATCTCGCGGAGCCGATCGTGCGCGTCCTTGAAGGCGCCGAACCACTTCCAGTACTCCTTCGGCTTCCCGAGGTAGTCCTCGTCCCAGGAGCGGAGATCGGCGCCCACGCAGAACGCGCGCCCCGTACCGGTCACGACCACCGCCCGCACGTCGTCGTCCCAGGAGGCGTCCTCGCAAGCACGGGCGATCTCGCGCAGCATCCGAAAGTCGAACGCGTTCAGCACATCCGGCCGGTTGAGCCTGATCGTCGCGCGCGGCGGCGCCTTCTCGTAGACGATCGACTCGAAGCCGAGCTCCGCGGGGTCGCGTGGGCGGGGGTGCGTCGGCTCAGCCACCTATTCGATCTCGGCGAAGTGGACGGTGAGCGGGATACCCATCGCCATCGCGTCTCTTCCGGATGCAGCGAACTCCTCGGAATTCGCCGCTTCCTTGAAGGCGTCCATCTCGTCCCATTCGAACTCCGCGTAGTAGCGGAATTTGGGCTCGCCAAACGGCGATCCGAAGACCTTTCCGTGCCGGAAAGCCGAGCACGAGACCTTCGAGCCGAACTCGTCGATGTGCTGCTTGTAGCGCGCAGCATCAGGTTCGGACTCGTACTGGATGATCGCGCGGACCATGCGCACTCCCTTCGTCGCGGACGCCGGGAGCGTATAGCGTCCGCGCCGTGAGCTCGACCGGAGTCGCAGCCCTGCTCGCGCTCGCCGCCGGCTTCGGCGGAGCGGTGCAGATCGCCGTCCAGGGACGGCTCGGGGATCGCGTCGGGAGCCTCGAAGCAGTCGCTACCGCCTCGCTGATCGGAGCGGTGCTCGCGCTCACAGTCCTGCTCCTCGCACGACGGTCGCTCGCGGGCGTCGGCGAAGCGCTCGGCTCGCCGAAGTGGATGCTGCTCGGCGGCGTCATGAGCGCCCTGATCATCCTCGCGATAACGGTCGCGGGCCCGCGCATCGGCATCGTCGCGACGACTGCCGTGTTGATCGCCGCCCAGTTCACGCTCGCCACCGTGATCGATCGACAGGGCTGGTTCGGCGTCGAGCGGATCGCAGTCCAGTGGCCGCGGCTTCTCGGGATCGCGCTTCTTTTCGTGGGTGCGGCGCTCACGCTGCGGAGATGAGCGCCTTCGCGGGACTCGAGCCCCCCGGTGTCTGGGTTCGGTTCGCGGAGCTGACGCGCATCGCCCGACCGCCGAAAGAGGAAGGAGAGGTACGCGAGCACGTCCTTGCCTGGGCAGCTGAGCTCAACTTCGAGACGGCGGTGGACGACGAGGGGAACATCGTCGCACGCGTGCCCGCCTCGACCGGACGGGAGAACACACCGATCGTCGTTCTCCAGTCGCACCTGGACATGGTGTGCGAGCGCGACCCGGACAGCCCTTACGACCCGCGCGAAGGCCGGATCCACGTCGTTCTCGACGGCGACTGGGTGGTCGCCGAGGGAACGACGCTCGGCGCAGACAACGGCATCGGGGTGGCGGCTGCCCTTGCGGTCGCCGAGGACACGGAGGTCGCCCACGGCCCGCTCGAGCTCCTCTTCACCGTGTCGGAGGAGCAAGGTCTCGACGGCGCCAAGAGCCTCGACCCTGCTCTCGTCTCCGGCCGGCTGCTCCTCAACCTGGACGGGACCAGCGACAGGGCGATCACGATCGGCTGCGCCGGGAGCTGGCACACGTTCACGCGGTTGCCACTCGGCCTCGAGCCCATCCCCGAGGGATACGAGACCCGAGAGGTGGTCGTGTCCGGCGCTCGCGGGGGCCACTCGGGAGGGGACATCGCGCGCGGACGCGTCAACGCGATCAAGGCGCTCGGCCGGGTACTTTCCCGCGTGTACGAGGCTGCGCCGTTCCGGCTCGCCCATCTCGAGGGAGGCGTGAGCCGCAATGCGCTCCCGCGTGAGGCCCGAGCGGTGATTGCGCTGCCATGCGAGACGGTCGAGGCCCTCCGCGAAGCTGCCGGGCGCGAGCTCGGATCGATCCGCGAGCAGCACGCCGGCTCCGACGACGCGCTGACGCTGGCGATCGACGCGGCACAAGCGGATGCCGCCGCAGACGAGCCCACGACGACCCGTGCACTGGATCTCTTGGCGACGATCCCGAGCGGGGTCGTCGCTATGAACCCCGATCTCCCCGGCACGGTGGAGACGAGCACGAGCCTGAACGTCACCGACACGACGGACGGCGTGCTGACCCTCGCCTCCATGACGCGAAGCGCCAACTCACCCGGCCTCGAGAACGTCGTCGCCGGGATCGAATCGGCAGCACGGCTCGCGGGTGCCGAAGTCGAGATCCTGAGGTCGTATCCTCCGTGGCGCCCCGACCTCGACTCGGAGCTGCTGGGAGTGGCGCGAGCGACCTTCGAGCGCCTGTTCGGCGTTGCGCCGGGTCTCGAAGTCGTGCACGGCGGGCTCGAGTGCGTGGTGATCGGAGGCAGGCTCCCGGGCGTGGAGATGATCTCCCTCGGCCCGGAGATCGTCGGCCCGCACGCCCCCGGCGAGCGCGTCAGCGTCTCCGCGACGCAGCGCTTCTATCGCCTGCTCGGCGCGGTCCTCGGCGACCTCTCACGCTAGCCAGTAGCCGCAAGGAGCGCTTCACCCTCGCGGATATAGCGCGTCGCGCCGACCGAGCGGTAGAAGGCGAGCGCCTTCTGCAGCTGCACGTCGGCTTCGGCGCGGCGCCCCTCGGCAACGAACTGCTTGGCAGCCCTCAAACGCACGGCCGCTTCGTCCGGCGGCGCTCCCAACGCGGCGAGACGATCTGCGGCCTGCTCGAGTTGCCTCTGGGCGATCGCGGCCGCGGCCTGCAACCAGGGGTCCGCAGGTCTCGAGCTCGCCTCTTCGATGACAGAGTCACCGGGGCGGCCGAGGTCGTAGAGCTGGAGGGCGAGCTCGATAGCGAGGTCGTGCTCGATTCGCGACGGGACGGAAAGCGCCGAGTCCATTGCTTCCTGTGCCGCCGGTCGACGTCCCTCGGCGAGGGCAATGTCCGCGCGGACCAGCAGAAGCTTCCGCAGCGAGGCCCGCGCTCCGGCGTCCTGCTGCTGGCTACTGAGGAGCGCGAGCGCTCGCTCGCATTCGGAAGCAGCGCCTTCACGGTCGTCTCGAGCCAGCAGAAGCTGTGCCTTGACTCGCCGAAGATCGGGCTCGAGCAACACCGGCGCCTCTCCCGATGCGAGCAGCTCGTCGATGCGCCGCGCGGCCTCCTTCCACCGCCCACGGCGGAAGGCGAACATCGCGAGCGTCGTTCGCTCCCAGCCAGTGGCAAGCCGGAATCGTTCCGCCATCTCGAGCTGCGCGGCGGCCGCGGCATCCGCCTCATCGACGCGTCCCACGATCCAGTAGCTCACCGCAAGGTTGTTGCGAACGCGTCCGATCTCAAACGGGGATCCGTGCTCCAGAGCCAGCCGAAGACTCTCCTCGAGCTCCTCGATCCCTGCGGGGTCGCCGGTCATAACGCGTGTCAGGCCGACCGTATTCAGCACATGAGCCGTCAGCTCGGTCCGTTCGAGCTTCTTCGCCATGACGAGCGCCTCGCCGGCGACCTCGATCGCTTCGTCGTACCTTTCGGCGAGCACGGCGAGGAGCCGAGCGAGATTCGCGAACACGTAGGCCTTTACAGGGCTCGCGGGCGCCTCCTCGAGGAGAGCCGCCGCCGAGGACGCGCGGTCGAGCGCGTCGATCGGTCTTCCTACGGTGCGAAGCGCGAGCGCGCCGAATGTCTCCGCCTCCGCCGCGCCCTCGAGGTCGCCCTGAGCGAGGAGGGCGTCACGCGCTTCCTCGAGCAGATCGATGCGTGTGGCGTCGTCGCCGAACAGCGCAGCTTTGGCACGCCGTAGGAGCAGCGCGGGCCGTTCGACGTCTTGTTCCGGCCAGAGCTCGAGGGCCCGCTCGTAGGACCGCAGCGCCGTCGAATACGCGTGGAGAGCCATCGCCCTGTCGCCAGCGTCACGCAACGCGCGTCGCGCAGGCTCTGCTATGGACTGCATGTCGACGCCTGCAGCCTTCGCCAGCGTCAGCGCCTCCCCGTAGTGGTACACGAGCATCTCCGCGTGCTCCTCGGGTCGACCGAGAGTCTCGATCCACTTGGCAGCCAGCCGGTGTTTTTTCGCCCGTGCCGCACGGGGGATCTGCCCATACGCCACCTCGCGGACGAGGACATGGAGAAACGCGTACTCGGTATCACCTTCGATCGTCGTCTCGCGCTCGCGACGGACGAAGCCCTTCCGTTCGAGAGCGTGCAGGCTCGTTTCGGCGGCTCTGCTCTCGAGACCGGAGATGCCGCATACGGCTCCGAGCCAGAAGACCTTCCCTACCGCCGCGGCGTCCTGAACGAGCGACTTCTGCTCTGACTCGAGCACGTCCAGTCTCGCAGCGATGATCCCCTGCACGTTTTCGGGCAGTGAAAGCTCGTCGCCCATCCGTTCCTGGAGCATCCGCACGTACTGCTCGGCATAGAGCGGATTTCCACCGGCTCGGGCCAGCAGCGCGGCTTGCGTCTCCGCGGGCATCACCGCCTGCTCGAGCAGTCCGCCGATCAGCCGCGCGGTCTCCTCGTCCGTGAGCGGCGAGAGCGAGATCGTCAATGCGTTCGTCTTTCCGCCTCCCCAACCCGGACGGCGCTCGAGAAACTCGGGACGGGCGGTGCAGACCACGAGCAGCGGGACGCCGCTCGCCCAGTCGACGAGGTGGTCCACGAAGTCGAGAAGGTTCTCGTCCGCCCAGTGCATGTCCTCGAAGACGAGTGTGAGCGGCCGCTCTGCCGCGACCCCTTCGAAGAAGCGTCGCCAGGCGGTGAAGGCCTCCTCC
>JACDCN010000296.1 GCA_013817555.1 Actinomycetota bacterium | reverse complement strand
CGCCGTGGCGACGTCACTCGCCGACCGGCAGCGGACGATCACAGCCGGCCGCCGGTCGATCAGGCCGTTGTGGACCGCACGAGCAGGGTCATAGCCTGCGTCACCAGGTCCAAGGAGCGGCCCGGAGACCTGAGCGGCGAGCTCGGTGACCAGGGCGGGATCCAACGCGACGGTCATGCTCCAACCTCCCGATCGGTGATGGCCTACAACTCCCGGTCGAGTCTACGACGTTCGTCACCTACACCACAGAACGCTCTTCTCCGACCAGGCCTGCGTCCGTCGGATGTCCCCGGAGAGTCGATTTGGTGAGCCCGGACAGGAGGGTTATCGTCGCCGCATGAGCCGGATCGAGGCGCGCCTAGAGGATCTGGGACTGACGTTGCCCGCACCGATGCATCCTCCGGGCAACTTCAAGCTAGTCAACGTCTACGGCGGCCTCGCCTACATCTCGGGGCACCCTGCAATCGACGGCTCGACCGTTCTTGTTCAGGGTGTCGTGGGCCGCGACTTGACAGTCGAAGCAGGGTATGAGGCAGCGCGGCTGGCTGCGCTTTCGATCATCGCGTCGCTCAAACACGAGCTCGGAGATCTCGACCGCGTCACGAGCTGGCTGCGGGCCGTCGGCTACGTCCAGAGCGCGCCGGAGTTCCACGACAACGCCAAGGTCGTAAACGGCTTCAGCGACCTGATCATCGAGATCTGGGGTGAGGCCGGGCGCCACGCCCGCTCCGCGCCAGGGCAAGGGCCTTCGCCATTGAACGTCCCGGTCATCATCGACGCGATCGTCGCCGTTGCCGAGTAGGGGTCATGAGCCCGTTCGACGACCTCGGCTCGATCCCACCGCAGATGCTCGCGAGCGGCTATCTCGCCGCGCGCAGTCCACAGCGAGCACCTGACTCTGGCTTTGGTTGAGATCGAGCCGGATCGCGGAGCTGCCAGAGCACCGCCACGGCTCCGAGAGCCAGGGTCACGATCAGACTCTATTCCGACGAGCGGTTTCCGCTCACACCACGCGGGCACCAGGAGCTTCGCCTGCCCGAGCGTTCGGGAGTGTCTTTCGAACGGAGCGCGATCTGGCGCCGGGCAGCAGAGCCGGTGAAGAGGAAATAGTGTCTTCTCGTCAATCGAGGAGGCCCTGTGGCGATCGCTCGGATCATCGAGACGCAGATAACGCCTGAGGAGTACGAGCAGATGAGGGAACGTCTGGGGGTCGGCGACACGCCACCGCCCGGAGGTTCATTTCATGTAGCGGCCCTCGGCGAAGACGGCAAGGTACGAATCTTTGAAGTCTGGGATTCGCGCGAACAAGCCGAGGCCTGGGGCGAGAAGGTCGCAGCTGCCCGTGAGGAAGCAGGCTTCGGCGGGCGCCCGCCCTCGATCGAGTACCTCGAAGTCCACCGCATCATCCAGCGGTAGCCCGGGTGGCGCGAGCGGTTCGCGCTGCTCGCGCCAACCCTGGCCTGGGACACAGTGCTCTCGTTCGACCCGTCCGGGCGGTTACTCGCGCGAATCGCCGGGTTCCGGCTCGGCCTAGCGGAGGATGCGGCTGGACTCGGCAACGAGGTCGGCGCCGGCGATGACGGCAATCGCGGCGAGCACGACCGGCACGACGATTCGGCCGACCTGAAGCAACCGCTCCCGCGCACCCGCGCGCCTGACGAGGAACGCGGCGACGGTGACGAGCGCGGCCGGAACGAGCGCCAACGTCGAGCCGAGCGAGGCCGCTGCGACAAGGATGGTGAGCCGGCGATTCCGCCAGGCCGCCTCGCGCTCCCAGCGCTCCACGAGCAGCACGACGAGCGCCGCCGCGACCCCCGGGAGCAGGACGAACAGCGCGATCGCGAGCCAGACCGGCGAGATGAGCGTGAAGTCGACTCCGTCCTCGTGCACGAAGCCGGCGCCTCCGACGAGCGCCGCGAACCCCGCCCACAGCGGGAGCCTGAGGCGGCCCGGGATCGCCGTACGAAGTGCCGCGTAGAGGACGCCGTTCAGGGCCCCGAGCACGGTCATCGCGAACAGAAGGTTGAAGGTCTGCGGTGAGATGACGCCGATCTCGAAGCCGTCGTCCGAGGTCACGCCGAGCACGAGGTCGCTCGAGGTCAGCCGCAGGAGCAGCATCGCGAGGCGGCCGCCGATGCCACCGACGAGAAAGCCGGCGATCGCGCCGGCCGCGGCGCCGACCAGCACCCACCAGACGATCGAGGAGACCTCGTCGCGAACGGCGACCCGCCGCAAGTGCTTGCGCTCCGGTGGTACCACCACTCCGGGAAAGTCGGTCACCCGGCGGGATCGTAATGCGCCAGGGTAGCGGCTCACAAGACCACCGGCCCTACGAGTGTTGACCGACAAGGCAACAGATGAGAGAGTCCGCCGATGACCAGAACAAGATCCGCGCGGCTGCTCGGTGGATTCCTCGGTCTGACCTACATCGTCCTCGGGCTCGTCGAGTCCACGATCGCGATCCGCGGCAGCGACCCCATCGTCTTCTTCTGGTTCCCCGCTCTGTGCGGTGGGGGCGCGCTCATCCTGACGGGCACGTTCAAGGACGTGAGGCCGCCGCTGCTCTCGATCGGACTCGTGACGGCGGGAGCGCTGGCAGGTGGCCTAGCCACCGCCTGGACGATAGTGGGGCCGATCCTCTCGATCGCCTTGATCGTCCTCCGCATCAGCCGCTCACCCGCACCGTCGACGAGCGCCGCCTGACGCTCCGGCGGCGCAGTAGCGCGCCGGACCTCCCTACTTCAGCAAATTCACCGCCGCTCGCCCGCACGTTCAGACTCGCGAGTACGAGCCGGCGCGCCCAGCTTGATCGGCACGATCGACCCCGCGCCGAACGGCAGTACGTTCGAGCGTTCTTCGACCGCGCTCCTCGTGGTGAAGCTGGTGGAATCCCGATCGATCACGATCCCCCCTACCCCTTCGTGGTTCGATAACTCGACGATCAGGAATCCTCGAAGCGCGCCTGCTTGGGCTGAACCCGCTCTGAACCCGCCCGTGCATCCTTCGTGGCGGCTGGTGACCGCCGCTGTCACAGGACTTTGAAGCAGGAACCAGCCCA
>JACDCN010000054.1 GCA_013817555.1 Actinomycetota bacterium | reverse complement strand
CGTCGGCACCCTTCACCGCTACGGGGCACGCGTGCCGGGCGCAGCGCCACTCCTGAGGACGACGGAGCGATTCCTCCCGGCGCAACGACGCTCGACGATCGTCGCCGCCTACCGCTAGCGCCGGCTGTTCGGGTCCTGTAAGAGCCTGCAAATCGAGACTTTGAGTTCGGGTACCCTCGACCGCGCCGTGCTTCGCCTCCTGGTGTCCTCTGCGGTCGCTGCTCTCGCGACGGCTCTTCTCGCCGCCCCCGCGTCGGCGCAGCCGGCCCAGCTCTTTCCCGGGACGACCTACGAGCAGGGAGTCCAGTTCACGCCGCACGGTCCCGTCGCGATCCACGTCGTCCGCGGTCCGCGGCCTGTTGGTCTCTATCGCCTGCGGCCGGTGCTCTCGAACGAGTCCGTCGTCCGGCGCGAGACGCTCTCCGCGATGCAGCGCAGGATCGCGAGTCAGGGCACGGTCGTCGGCGTCAACGGCGATCTCTTCGCCTGGGCCGACGGAAGACCGAGCGGCATCCTCCTCCGGGACGGCGTCCTCGTCAGCCCTCCCAACGGACAGCGCTCGAGCGCCGGGGTCACGCTCGACGGCACGCTCGACGTAAGACGTATCAAGTTCTTCGGGACCTGGCGAGGGGGTGGCCAGCGACGGGCGCTGAACGAGTTCAACAAGGCGCCGGGGAAGAACGGAATCGCACTTTTCACGTCCGACTACGGAGCTGCGACGCCGCGAGTGGCGGGGTCGTATGCGGTCGTTCTCTCCGGGTTTCCGGCCTCTACCCCCAACACGGACATCACCGCGACTGTGACGAGCGCTACGCAGAACGGCTCCCTCGGGATCGCTCCTGGAACGGCGGTGCTCATTGCGCGCGGGATTGCGGCCAGCAAGCTGCAGGCCGAAGCGCCGGTCGGCACGACGCTCGCGCTCAGGCTGATCCTGCAGCCCGGCTGGGAGACGGTCGGTGACGCGATCGGCGGCGGACCGATCCTCGTCCGGTCCGGCCGGCCCGTATACAAGGCAAACGAGGCGTTCACGACCTCGCTGCTCGCGCCCAGGCATCCCCGCTCCGCGATCGGCCAGCTGGCTGACGGGCGCATTCTCCTCGTCGCCGTCGACGGCCGTCAGTCCGGGTACTCGGTGGGCATGACCACGTTCGAGATGGCCCAGACCCTCGTTCGGCTCGGCGCTGTACGCGGCATGCAGCTCGACGGAGGAGGCTCGACCACCCTTGCCTTCGACGGGAAGATCCTGAACCGGCCCTCCGACAAGACGGAGCGCCCGATCTCGACTGCGCTGATGCTCTTCTACTACGGCGTCTACGCGCAGCCGCCACTTGTCCCGGTGGTCTCTCCGAACGGGGACGGCGTCGCCGAAGAGCAGGCTCTCTCGTTCAAGGTCGTCAGGCCGTCGAACGTCACCGTCATGCTCACGGCGCCGGACGGCACCGTCGCTTTCTCCGAGACCGCGGCGCGTGTGCCGGGCACCTACGAGGTTCCGTTCCCCCCCGCGCCGGCACCTCCGCCTCCGCCGGATCCGAGTCTGCCGCCACCACCGGCGCCCGAGCCGCTTCCGCCCGCCGAGGGCCGCTGGGCGCTCAGCCTGACGTCCACCGACGACCAGGGCCTCACCTCGTCGGCACTCCGCCGCTTCGCCGTGAACTCCACGCTCGGGTTCCCGAAGCTGGAGCCGGTGCGTCTCTTCTTGCCGCCACGAGGCGCCAATGCGACGGTCCGCTGGACGCAGACTCGGGCCGCGCACGTCAAGGTCACGGTGGAGACGATCGAAGGGGTTCTCATCCGCATCGCCGCTCTTCGTCGCTTCGAGCCGGGTGAGCAGGCGGTCGTGTGGAACGGCCGACAGGCAAGCGGAAAGCTCGCCGGGGGCGGGCGTTACGTCGTCCGGGTCGCCGCGACGAACGATCTCGGCAGCGTTACTCTCGAGCATTCGCTGACCGTGCGCCGAATCGCCGGTCCGCGCAAGTAACCGCGGACGGCGACCGTAGACTTTCGCGGTGCTCGTCGCCTCGATCCTCAGCGAGATCACGGAGGCGATCACCTCCACGATCGGGGACTACGGCCTCTACGCAGTGTTCCTCCTGATGCTCGTGGACGCGGTGCTGCCCGCCGCGAGCGAGGTCGTCATGGTCTACGGCGGCGCGGTAGCGGCGGGTGCGTTCGCCGGTCAAAGCGTGGTGTTCTTCGGGCGGACGATCGACGACGGCTTCCCGGCGTATGCCGCGATCGCGCTCGCGGGGACGATCGGCTATACCCTCGGATCGATCGGCGGCTGGGCGATCGGGTTGTATGGAGGACGGCCGTACCTCGAGCGTCACGGGCGGTGGCTCCATCTGGACGAGAGGCGGCTCGACCGTGCGGAGCGCTGGTTCGAGCGTTGGGAGGACTGGGCGGTGTTCGTGGGCCGCTTGACGCCGCTCGTTCGCTCGTTCGTCTCTATCCCCGCGGGGGTGATGGAGACACCGTTCGTCCGCTACACGCTGCTAACCCTTGCCGGGTCTGCGATCTGGTGCTTCGCGTTCGCCGGGGCGGGTTGGGCGGCGGGTGAGCGCTGGGAAGACTTCCACCACGCATTCCGCTACCTCGAGTACCTCGTTGCGGCGGCGATCATCGTGCTCGTGGCCTGGCTCATCGTCCACTTCGTGCGGCGGCGGCGGCGGCTCTCCGAGGAGTCTCCTGGTTCCTGAAGAAAGCCAGGGGTCAGACTTCTCCGAGCTACACTCGCCCGCGTGACGCAGCAGATCCCGCTCATCGACGTGAAGGCGCAGTACGCGCCGTTCATCCCGCAGATCAAAGCGGCCATCGACGAAGTGCTCGAGAACGGACAGTTCGTCTTCGGTCCGAACGTCACCGCGTTCGAGGAGGAGGCGGCGCGGTATCTCGGCGTCCGGGAGACGATCGGTGTCGGGAACGGCACGGACGCGATCGTCCTCGTCCTGAACGCCCTCGAGATCGCCGCGGGTGACGAGGTGATCTGCCCCGCATTTACGTTCTACGCCACCGCTGAGGCGATCGCGCGTGTCGGCGCGACGCCGGTTTTCGCCGACATCGATCCACACACGCTGAATCTCGATCCCGAGCGCGTCGCAGAACGTGTCACGAGCCGCACGAAGGCGATCATGCCGGTGCATCTGTTCGGGAGGCCCGCACCGCTGGCGGAGCTCGCCGAGCTCGGACTCCCTTTGATCGAAGACGCCGCGCAGGCGTTCGGCTCGCCCGAGATCGCCGGGGTGGGCATCGCGTCGACCTTCAGCTTTTATCCCACCAAGAACCTGTTCGGTCTCGGAGACGGCGGCCTCGTCGCGACGAACGACGAAGGACTTGCGGAGCGCATCCGCATGCTGCGCTTCCACGGCTCGAAGGCGAAGCGCGTCTTCGAATACATCGGGACGAACTCGCGGCTCGACGAGATCCAGGCAGCAGCGCTCCGCATCTTCCTGCGCGAGCTAGACGGCTGGACGGTTCTGCGGCGTGAGGCTGCCGAGCGCTATCGCGAGCTGGGGCTCGGCGATGCCTGCGAGGTTCCTGCTGACGAGCCTGGTCACGTGTACCACCTTTTCGTCTCGCGGTCTCCTCAGCGTGACGAGATTCGCGCTGCGCTCACGGAGGCGCAGATCGGGAGCGGCGACTACTACTTGCCGCCACTCCATCTCCAGCCGGCGCTGCGTTATCTCGGGTATTCGGAGGGCGATCTTCCCGAGACCGAGCGCGCAGCGAAGGAGAACTTCTCTGTGCCGCTGTGGGCAGGGATCATCGGCGAGCAACAGGAGCGGGTCGTCGCGACCGTACGTGCGGCGCTCGGCGTCCCCGCGTAGATCGGTAGGCATGCGCTCTCCGGTCAACCGGCACAGGCTCTGGCAGGTCGCCGCCGACGCCGGACTGATCGTCGCCGCCTGGGTGCTCGCCTGGTACCTGCGCTTCGAAGGTTCGACCCGACCCGTCTACTACAACCGCTATCTCGAGTGGGATGTCATCGCACTTGTTCTTGCGATCAAGCTCCCGATCTTCGTCGCCTTCGGCTTCTACAACCGCTGGTGGCGGTACGTGTCTACGCAGGACGTTTGGGGGGCCGTCCGCGGCGTCGCCGCCGCCGCCGTGGCAGCATTTCTCGTCTTCACCCTGCTCGATTTCCATCCAGCGAGCGTTCCGCGCGGCATCTGGATCGTCGACGTGCTGCTGCTGCTCGCACTCGTGACCGGCTCGCGCCTCCTTGCGCGCACACTGATCGAACGTCCGTCAGCGGGCACCATCATCGCTCGCGGCAAGGAAGTGATCATCGTCGGAGCCGGCGATGCGGCTCAGCTGATCCTCCGCGAGATGCTCAAGAACCCGGCGCTTGGCTACACACCGATCGGCCTCGTCGACGATGACCCGCGGAAGAAGAACCTGCGGCTGCACGGGATTCGCGTCCTTGGCACGACCGGCGAGCTTTCTCACCTGCTTCGCGACCGCCGCCCTGACGAGCTCCTGATCGCGATCCCGTCCGCGTCGGGCGAGGTGCGAGAGCGGATCGTCGAGATCGCCCGCGCGGAGAACGTGCCGGTGAACACGCTTCCAGGGCTGCCGGAGCTGATCACGGGGGACTTCAACCTGACTGGACAGATCCGCCCGGTCGAGGTCGAGGACCTCCTCGGCCGCGAGCCAGTCGAGGTCGACATCGACTCGATCGCCGGCTACCTCACTGGCGAGGTCGTGCTCGTCACCGGCGCCGGCGGCTCGATCGGCTCGGAGCTTTGCCGTCAGATCGCTCGGATCGGCCCGACCCGGCTCGTGCTCGTGGACAACTCCGAGTCCGGTCTCTTCGAGATCGAGCGCGAGCTGGTCGACGAGCGCGGTTTCCGCGCGACTGCCGCAGTTCTCGCCGACGCCGGCAACGCGACGAAGGTTCGGCAGGTCTTCGAGACGTACCGACCCGCTGTCGTCTTTCATGCCGCCGCGTACAAGCACGTCGCGCTCGTCGAAGCGAACCCGGTGGAGGCCGTCCGCAACAACACGCTGATGACGCGAACGGTGGCCGACATCGCAGTCGAGTTCGGAGCGAAGCGCTTCGTTCTCGTGTCGACAGACAAGGCGGTGAATCCGAGAGGCGTGATGGGCCAGACGAAAGCGCTCTGCGAGTGGATCGTAGAGGCCTGGGGGCACCAGGAGGACACGGCCACGCGCTTCTGTGGAGTTCGCTTCGGGAACGTGCTCGGCTCGTCGGGCAGCCTCATCCCGATCTTTCGGAAGCAGATCGCCCGCGGCGGCCCGGTCACCGTCACGCATCCGGAGATGACCCGCTATTTCATGACGATTCCCGAGGCAGTCCAGCTCGTGATCCAGGCAGGGGCGATCGGGGGACGCGGTCAGGTGTACGTGCTCGACATGGGAGAGCCGGTGAAGATCGTCGACCTCGCCGACACGATGATCCGGCTGTCGGGCAAGGAGCCGGGCCGAGACATCGCGGTCGAGCTCGTGGGCGCGCGGCCGGGCGAGAAGCTGCACGAGGAGCTCTGGTCGAAGGACGAGACGGTCACTCCCTCGAGCCACGAGGCAATCCTGCTCGTCACCCGGCCTCCGATCGACACAAGCTGGCTCGAGGAAGAGCTCGACACACTCCAGCGGCTCGTCGAGGACGGCGAGACGCTCGAGCTCATCGGCCGCCTGAACACGCTCGTCGCCGCGCCGCGCCGGGCATTCGTCTCCGGAGACGGAGCGGGCGCCGTGAAAACGGCGCCCGCATCCGAGTCGGTCTAGCTCGCTCCGGCTACGCGCCGGGAATTCGCATCAGCAGTAACTGGCCGCCCTCCCGCTTGTACTGGAAGTCCGGTAGCGGATCGTTCGTACTCACGGTATTCAGGTCGCCGGCCCGCCAGTCGACGGCAAGCGTGTGTGCTTGCACCGCGATGAGGAACGTGCCGGGGCCGAACACCGACGACGTGTCGATGACGCCCGACGATTCCCAGACCCCGAGATTGCCCGGGCTGATGAAGAAGGCCGGCGCCGGTGGAGTCCCGGGCGCATCCGCCGGATCCTTGTCGTAGCCGGCCCTCTCGTCGAGGCTCTGGTCGACTCGTGCAACGACGCGCTTAGTGAGTGCGTCGTAGGCTGCGGTGGAAGGGTTGTAGTTGGACGGCGGCAGAGTGACCTGCCAGACCCGCGCTGTCGTGCGGAACGGATCGGTCGAAGTGGCAGGGAACTGCTGGCGCGAGCCCGGATCTTCCGTCACGAGCATGCTTCCCTTTGCAGTCGTGTCGAGGTTGTCCGGCTGCCGGATCTCCCGGGAGGCGCGCTCGGCCGAGACCGGCGTCGGCGGGACGAGCGAGCCGGTATTGCCCGAGACGGGATTCTCGTCGCCGTCGACGAGCACGCTCAGCGAGAGCACGCGCGTTGGATCTCGCTTGTCGAGCTCCATGCGCCAGATTCGCCCGTTGGTCGACAACACCCCAGGTTTCGGAGCTCCGTTCGACCCCGCGCCCGAGTCCACGATGTACACGATGTTCTGCATTCCCGGCCTCTTGTCGTACGCGATGTCCTCGACCCGGATGAACTGGAACACGTTGCTTCGGTCACCCCACTGCTCGAGCACCCACTGAGGACCGTCGATGCCGTGCGGGGGCGCGAACGGGCTCTGTTGCCAACCGCTCGTGGGAGGCGGTGTGTACGCTGGGTTGTAGCCGTTTGCTGCGCTGAAATCGCGTGACGTGACGTCTGTTCTGTTCGCCCGAAGGCCGTGAGCGATGCTTCGATTACGGTCCTCTCGGAAGTCGGGCACCTTGACGAATCTGCCCGACACGGACCGCGGCGTTCCGGTGGGCGCTCCGTAGTGGAAGTCGAAGTAGTCATTCACCGGATTGGTGATGCCGACAGGCGTGTCCGCGACGAACGCGAGGAGATCGCCCCTGCCGTTCCAGAGGTCCTTCCTGTTGTTCGCCGTGTACATGTACAGCTGCGACTGCGGAGGAAGTGACACGAAGGTGTCGTCTCCGGAGAGCAGAACCGGCTTCCGGTATCCCGGAATGGCAACCGAGTTCTCGTGGTTGTGGCGTCCCATGCCCCAGAGTCGCTTGCTCTTTCCCATCTGGACGTCGTACGCGACCACGACTCCGATCTCACGTGCTGCGTCCGTCGCCTCGAAGTCGGGCGCCGCCCCCACCGGTGGAGGCCATGCCCGGCCGGTGCGATTCACCCAGTCGATTCCTTCCTCGTTGGTGAACACCATCGGCCTGTCGAACCCGTGCTCGCGCGTCGCCAGGAAGTTCGAGCAGAAGCGCTGGAAATTCTCCGAGCTCCGGATTGCCATTCGTCCCGACAGGACTCTTCGAGTGCGGCGATCGAGGGTCAGGTGGCTGAGCTGGGAGTTGTCGAAATCATTCTGCGAGTGGGCTTCCGCCGTCGCGGCTGGGAGATAAGGGAACGGTACGGTGGACGTCTCGTGGTTGACGAAGACATCGACCCGGCGTCCGCTCTTCTCATCCGCGAGAATCGAGATGCCGTCCGGGATAGCCTCGAACCGGTATTGCCTCGAGAGGCGGTCGCCCACGGTGAGGAGCGGTGTGATCCCGACAGCGGGTACGTCGCCCTTCACTAGCATTGCGGGTTGCGTGGTTCTGAAGCCGCGGTCGTTGGCCTCGTCGTCCGCGGTTGCACTCGCCACGAAAGCGATCGCGGTGAAGACGATTCCCAGCAACGCGGCGAATCGAAGTCTTCTCATCTCCCCTCCCTGAGCGTGTCGCTGTCGGGTGGACCTAATCAGATATCCGGCGAAGTGTCACTGGCGGTGACCATCAGGTCGAGAAGGACAGCGGGGTCGCGCTCCTCTCGACCGAGGCCTACGGCCGGCCTCTTCAAGAGCTGGAGGTCACCTGGGGATCGGAGAAGCCGGAGTCTCCCCTCCGCGATGAGGCGCTCGTCGACCGCTCCCAGCCGACCGGCAAACGTCGTCAAGACGGGCACGCCCAGGGCTACCGCCTCGCGGTTCATCGTCCCTCCCGCCGACACGACCAGGTCGGCGAGTGCGACAAGGCTCTGGGCGTCAACCGCCTGCTCCGGCTGGACGAGAGACGGCAGATCGAGCGCCGCGATCGAGCTGCGCTGCTCGGCGGTGCGTGGGAGGACGACGGCCTGGACCGACGGATCCGAGCCGAGCCGGCGGAGCACGTTCGAGAAGAGCGGGTTCGAGTGGCGGTGGTAGAGCGAGACCTCGGGCGGCGTGCGCAGCACGACCAGCACGCGTTCCCTGTCGAGCCCGAGTCGGTCGAGCACGGACGCGTCGGGCTCGAAGCCGGCGAGGTAGTAACCCTCCTTGAGCCCGATATAGCGGCGGACCTTGCGCTCGCGAGCGCCGAGGATGTCGAGCCGCTCCTGCGGGATCGCGTCGGGTACGACCACCCTGGTCGCCGCACGACATCCGATCCCGTGTTGCACGCGCGCGAACTCGTAGTCGAACGCATACGCGGATGGGATCGAGAGCGAGCGGGCGGCGAGCGGAAGCTCATGCGACGCGTGCGAGAGCGCGATGTCGAAGCCCCGGTTCTTTGCCCAGCGCCGAAGCGCGGGGAGCCGCACGGCCATCGCGCGCGCCTTGCCCCATGTGCTCGCCCCACCGTGGCGTGGCCCGACGACCTCGTGCGGGATGCCGTGGAGCCGCAGGAGCTCGACGGTCTGCGCGTAGTCGCGCGTCGTCACGTCCACCGAGTGCCCGCGCGCCTCGAGCATTGCGATCAGCGGTCGGAAGAACGGGACCTGAGGCGAGTTCGAGACGTCGATCCAGACGCGCACCGGGAGACCCTAGACGTGGCAGGAGCGCTGACTCGCCGAAGGCAGCCTCTTCCTAACCTTCGTGGATAAGATTTCCTTATGGACACGCGTCAGCTTGCGGCGTTCTGCGCAGTCGTCGAACGGCGCAGCTTTTCCCAGGCGGCGGAGCGCCTCGGTGTCACGCAGCCCGCCGTCTCGCTGCAGATACGCGCGCTCGAGAAGCGCCTCGGGACGCAGCTTCTCGACCGCTCGGGGCGGCGGGTGGAGCCGACCGAGGCCGGTTTGCGCCTGTATCGCGGGGCGCAGCGGATGCTGGCGCTCGAGAATCAACTGGTCTCGGAGCTTGCAGCCACCGCCGAGGGTGAGCTCGCCGGCGACCTCGTCCTGGGCGCATCCACCGGGCCTGCCGCGATCGTCGTCCCCGTCCTCCTGGGGGAGTTCCAGCGCGAGCACTCCGACGTACGTGTGTTTCTCACCGTCTCGGACACCCACACCGTCATCGAGCGGGTCGCCGACCGCGAGCTCGAGCTGGGGATCGTCGGCGCCTCGCGCCGGCACCGTGGAGTTCGCTTCGAGCCCTTCTTCTCCGACCAGGTCATCCTCGCCTGCCCGCCGGGGCATCCCTTCGCCGGGCGCACCGTGACTCTCGACGAGCTACGCGAGGAGACGCTGATCCTTATGCAGGAGGGCGCGGGTGTACGTCAGATCGTCGAAGACGCTTTGCGACGCCTCGGTGTGCGCCTGCGCGATCTCGATGTGCGGCTCGAGCTCGGCCTCCAGGAGTCGGTTCGCCGGGCGGTGGAGGCGGGATTCGGCGTCACGTTCATCTCCCGTACGGCCGTCGAGTCCGAGCTTGCCGACGGCCGGCTCGCGGAGGCTCGGGTCGAGGGCCTCGATGCGACCCGCGAGATCTCTCTGGCCTCGGCCGTCGGGAGGACGCGCACGCGTGTCGCCGAATCGTTCGTCGAGTTCGCCAAGGAGCGCGTGTCGTGATCGTGCGCTGGGGTCTGGACGAGCTCGGTTTGCTCCTCGCCGAGCTCGGCATCTCGCGACCCCTGCTCGTGACGACCGAGCGGTTCGGCGAGCTCGAGCTTCCCGTCGCGACTCGCTTCTCGGGCGTGCGGCGACACGCGCCGGTCGAGACCGTCTCGGCAGCGGTCGCAGCAACTCACGGCGCGGATGGCCTGGTTGGACTCGGTGGCGGGAGCGCGATCGAAACCGCCAAGGCCGTCTCCGCGGAAACCGGGCTCTCGCTCGTCGCGGTGCCGACGACGTACGCCGGCGCCGAGTGGACGCCTTACTTCGGGATGCGCGACGAGGCGCAGAAGCTCAAGGC
>JACDCN010000295.1 GCA_013817555.1 Actinomycetota bacterium | reverse complement strand
ACGAGATCCTGATACCGACCGTCTCCGCGACGCCGCCGAACATGGGACCGAGGATCGCACCGGCTATCGCCGCTCCGAAAGCGAAGCCGATCATCTCGCCACGCTTCTCCTTGGGTGCGACGCCGGCTACCCAGGAGAGGGCTCCCGCCCAGGTGACGGTGCTCGAGAAGCCCTGCACGAAGCGGGCGATGCCGAGTGCCACGACACCGTCGGCGATAGCGAATGCGAGGCTCGCGATCCCGAGCAGGATGAGGCCCCACACGACAGCGCTCTTCGGGCCAAAGCGCGCGGCGGCTAGGCCTCCCGGTATGCCCCCGAAGAGGGCGCCCGCGCCGAACGCTGCCACGAGCAACCCGGCTCCCGTCTTCGAAAGGTCGAACTCCTCGGCGTAGCCGGGCACCAGAGGAGTCAGCGCCGTGTAGAGCATCGCGTCGACGAAGATGATCGAGCTGACGAGAGCCAGGAATCGACGCATCGCGCGAGCCTATCGGCGAGCTCCTAACGCAATGAACGCCATGTCGCGAGGCGACGGGCGTTCATCACGTTAGAAGCTCGAAAAAGAAATGCACCGAGCCGGTGACGTCCTCGTCCGGCAATTCGACTGACCTCCGCCGAAGCGGGTGCCACTCGGAGAGCCATCAACCTCGGACGCTCCGTACTCGGTGCAGTCGCGACTCTATGCCACGAGCCCGGCCCGGGTCAAGCGCCCGCCCGAGCGAATTCCCGCAATTTGCGGCAGCTGCCTCTTGTAGCGCTTGGGCACCGATAGGTGTCGGCTCAGCGCGAGGGTCCAAAGAAAGTGCACCGAGTCGGTGGAGTCTTCGTCCGACAATCCGACTGACCTCCGCCGAAGCGGGTGTCACTCGGAGAGTCATCAACCTCAGACACTCCGTGCTCGGTGCAAGCCGCACACTAGGGGGCTGCCCTCATTCCGTCAAGGCCTTCGACGGCGGACTTGTCGCAAATTGCGAAATTTTCTTTTCGCACAGGGTCAAACTGCGCGTTCATCCGCTTGCTCTAGAGCCTGGAGAGGAAAAAAAAGAGCCGGGCACGAGGCCCGGCCACAGATATTCGCCGAGCCGGGAACGCTTTCGTCCACCTTCCCGACAAACCGTCCGCTTCCGCGTAGTGCTCCTCGGGGGGCTTCGTCCTACCGGCGCCCCGTGCTCGGCGCAGCGGCACTCTATGCAAATCCGTACAGGTCGATCAAGGGCCTGTCGGAAAGAATTCCGTGCTATTTGCGGGAGAACTAGCTAGCCGATCCAGGCCTGGCCGTTCCAGTAGGCCCGCAGCTTCCCGCGTCGTCCGACCTCGAGGTGGAGCTCCTGCGGCTCGAGCAGCCCGCGCGTGGCGAAGACCTCGATGCCGTCTTCCTCGTGGACACGCAGGAACTCCTTCGCGGGTGGTGGCGTCGTTCCCGTCTCCAGCGTGTAGGTGAGGGCGGAGCAGCAGCGAGAGGCCTTGGGCCACACGTAGAGGATCCCACCCCGTTCGCGGACAGCGGCTCGGGCCTCATGTTCGGCGACTAGGCGCATGAGCGGAGTTTAGGGTCTCGCTCATGCGGGATCGGGCGCGTGCGGTCGTGATCGGCGGCGGTGTTGGAGGTTGCGCGATCCTGTATTGGCTCGCGAGGCTCGGGTGGGACGACGTCGTTCTGGTGGAGCGCGCCGAGCTCACGAGCGGGTCCACGTTCCACTCGGCGGGCCTCGTCGGCCAGCTCAGGAGCTCGCTCTCGTTGACCAAGATGATGATGGAGAGCGTCGAGCTCTATCGGACGCTCGAAGGTGAGGTGGGCCTCGAGACCGGCTGGCACGAGGTCGGATCACTGCGGCTCGCCTCGACGGAGGAGCGGATGGAGGAGATCGCGCGGCAGGCCGGCTGGGCGAAGACGTTCGGCCTTCCGCTCGAGCTCATCTCTCCGCACGACGCGCAGGAGCTCTTCCCGCCCATGACGACCGAGGGTGTCCTCGGAGCGGCGTTCCTACCGACCGACGGCTACGTCGATCCTAGTCAACTCACGTTCGCGCTCGCCGAAGGCGCGCGCAGGCGCGGGGCGGAGATCGAGCAGAGAACACGCGTGACCGGCATCCGCGTCCGCCGAGGTCGAGTCGAGGCGGTCGAGACCGATCGGGGCGAGATCGAGACCCAAGTCGTCGTCAACGCGGGAGGCATGTACGCGCCCGAAGTGGGCGCGCTCGCCGGCGTCAACGTCCCGGTCGTCCCGATGGCCCACGAGTACCTCATCACGAAGCCGGCCGGGCTCCCGCTGGAGATGCCGACGATGCGCGACCCCTCGCTGCTCGTGTACTTCAGGCCTGAGTCCGGCGGCCTCGTGATGGGTGGATACGAGCGCCACTGCGCGCCATGGGGGCTCGACGGCATCCCGGCCGACTTCAACTCGCGGCTGCTCGAGGAGGACTGGCCGCGTTTCGAGGAGCTGATGGAGAACGCCGTCGTGCGCGTTCCCGGGCTCGCCGACATGGAGGTCGTCAAGCTCATCAACGGGCCCGAGGCCTTCACCCCGGACGGGGAGTTCATCCTCGGCCCGTCAGAGGTGCGCGGCTTTTGGGTGGCGGCCGGCTTCTGCGCCCACGGACTCGCGGGCGCGGGCGGGATGGGGAAGCTCGTGGCGGAGTGGATCGTGGAGGGCACCCCGTCGCTCGACGTCTGGCACATGGACTCGCGCCGCTTCGGCGCTTCGTACCGGAGCAGCGAGTACACGGTCGCGCGAACCAAGGAGGTGTACGAGACGTACTACGACGTCAAGTATCCGGGACACGAGCGGCAGGCGGGACGCCCGCTGCGAGTCTCTCCCGCGTACATGCGCCTGCTCGAGCTGGGCGCCGCCTTCGGGGAGAAGTCCGGCTGGGAGCGTGCGAACTGGTTCGAGCCGAACGCTGCCCGCGGCGACGAGTCGCTCCGTCCCCGGGGCTGGGCGGGGAAGCTGTGGTCACCCGCGACCGGCGCCGAGCACCGCGCCTGCCGCGAGACCGCGGCGCTCTTCGACGAGAGCTCGTTCGCGAAGATCGAGGTCACCGGAGAGGGTGCTGCTGACTTCCTCGAACGACTGTGC
>JACDCN010000294.1 GCA_013817555.1 Actinomycetota bacterium | reverse complement strand
CGCGATCGTCGCATCGCAGATCAAGGATGAGCTGAGGAAGACCGCCGGCGGGCTCGTCGACCGTCCCGAAGCGGGAAGGATGCTCCTGGAGAAGCTCTACGCGCCCGGGGCCTCGATCCGCTGGGATCGTCTCGTCGAGCAGGCGTCGGGGAAGCCTCTTTCGGTCGACTCGCTCGCGAACGAGGTGGCAGCCGCGTAAGCGGGTGCCTGTCACCCGCCGGTGGCAGGCATCGTTTCGGCGTGGGTCTATGGGAAGCGCCTCGGCCCTGGTCGATCGGGAACCAGCCGCCCCAGCTTCTCCCGATGCCTGGCGACGAACCGATAGGCGTCGTCGAGGATCGGGTCGGGAACGCGTGCGAGCACTCGGGCAGCGCGCCGTGTGAGCGCCATTGTCTCCAGAAGCCGTACCACTCCGGCCCCGTAACCGACAATGGATCCGTCGGTGCGGGCGAGCCGCCACGTGGCGAAGAGCTCGTCCTCCGCGAGGTCGGTGAGGAGCGTCCCGGCTTCAGGATCGGCGAGTGGAAGAACTGCGAGCTCGTCTCCCCGGTCGAGGCGGACGACGACACGCGCCGTCCAGGAGCAGAAGCGTCAGCCGCTGTCGTACAGCAGCACCGGCCGAGCAAGCTCCGCGCCCACTATCGGCTTGCGAGGTACGCGGCGGCGGGACTGCCCGCAGGCGTGAAGATCCCGATCAAGGTCATCTCCTGATCAGGACTCGAGTTCTCGACGATATGCACCTCGCGGGGGCGTAGCCGGAACGCAGCTCCTGGTCCGAGCGCCTCGTCGGAGTTGCGCCGGAGCACCCTCCCTGGTCCCTCCGGCACCCACACGATCTCGTCGTACAGGTGGAAGTGCCAGGGCGCATGTCCGGGTGGGAGAAAGCCCGCGAAGAGCGTCGCCCGCGCCGAGCCATTGCGTGGGCCGAAGAGCACGCGGAACGACCGGGCTCCCGTTGCCTGTGACGCGTCGGCGCCCTCGACATCGACAACGACCTGACGAGCGCCCATCGGCGCGTGGCGATCGGCCTCCGGTCCAACGGTCGCGTGCAGGAGCTCGAGCTCTGCGGAGCCGCGCTCGATCATCGCCGTCTCGCCGGCGAGGACGAGGGCTGCCGATCCCGTGCTCAGGTCGACGTGCTCGCTTCCGAGCGTTAGCGAGCCCGAGCCTTCGACGACGTACAGGAGGGAATCGTGCTCCGGCTCGTGGATCTCGAGCGCGCTTCCTCGGACGCGAATGACCGAGAGCGCCAGCGACGACTTGGAGATCGCCGGGACGAGCTCTCGAATGTCGGCCGGCCGAGTCACCCCGTTACCGTAGTTAGCTCGAGGCGCTTGCCGGGTACGCTCCGCGCGTGCGGTTCCGCAAAGACGCAAAGCTCGATCGCTCGCAGGTCGAAGACCTTCGGGGTCGTCGCATGGGCGGCACGCCGATGGCTCTCGGGGGAGGCGGCATCGTGACGCTGATCATCATCGTCGCGATCGCGCTCCTCGGGGGGAATCCGATCGACACAGGCGGTGGCGCGAGTCCTTTCGACGACCTCGCCGGCCAGACTGCCGGCACCGGTCCGCCCTCCTCGACGCTCGAGCACTGTCAGACCGGCCAGGACGCGAACGAGCATCAGGACTGCCGCATCCTCGCTGTCGTGAACAGCGTGCAAAAGCATTGGTCGACGGCGTTCCGCGGCTACGAGCCTGCACGCACGAGGTTCTTCACCGGCGGGGTTTCGACAGGTTGCGGCCAGGCGAGCTCGGCTGTCGGCCCGTTCTACTGTCCGGCCGACCGGTTCGTCTACATCGATCTCGGCTTCTTCGAGCAGCTGCAGTCGCGCTTCGGCGCGTCGGGCGGGCCCCTGGCCGAGGCGTATGTCCTCGCTCATGAGTACGGGCACCACATCCAGAACCTGACCGGAGTGCTGCGAAAGGCGCAGAGCCAGGACACCGGCCCGCAGTCGAACGCCGTGCGGGTCGAACTGCAGGCCGACTGCTACGCGGGTGTGTGGGTCGCCAACGCAGTACGCACCGGTCTGATCGTCGAGATCACTCGCAAGGACATCCAAGACGGACTGTCCGCCGCCGCGGCCGTCGGTGACGACCGCATCCAGGAGAAGGCCCAGGGCAGCGTCAATCCCGAGGCCTGGACGCATGGGTCCGCCGAGCAGCGCCAGAGCTGGTTCGTGCGCGGGATCGAGGGCAAGAGCCCGAACTCCTGCGACACGTTCTCCGGGCGCGTCTAGCGCGACTGAGGCATCTCACCGGTGCGCTTCCGCGCCCGCTCGCGAGACACGATCAGATACGCCACGAAGCTCGCCATTGCCAGGGAGATCAGCGCGCCGACGAGAGACGCTCCTCGAAACGCGGGCGCCTCGACGTCGAGGATCCGCTCGCCTGCGTGGGCGGCGTTTCCGGTCCCGAGGACGATGCCGAGCGTCATGAGATTCGGAATTCCAAGTACGGCCGCGACACCGATGGCGACAGCGATCGCTCGCGGAGTGCGTCGCCATCTCGCAACCGCTGCCAGGACGAGGAGCGGGAGGGCGGTGAAGACAAATCCGTAAAAGAGCCCAACGAAAGTCCCGGTGACGATGCTCCCGTCCACCTGGTCACCGATTCGCTGCGCCCACCAGCGCGGGATCGTCGCCGATGCGATAAGACCTCCGCCGAGCACGATCGCGAGGACGATCCCGGCGAAGAGGAGTCGACGCGACCAGTTCGGACCGGTTGTCCCCGCGGAGTCCATCGCTCGAGTATCTCAGGCGCGCATGGAGTGAGCGGGGGCACAGACCGGCCCCCCGCGTTCGTGCTGAAGCTCCTCGATGTCAGCGAACCGAGAACGAGCCGTGCATCCCATCCGAGTGCGGCGTGCAGACGAAGGCGTACCTGCCTGATTCGAGACGGACGTTGACCGTCTTCGTGCCAATGAAGTCTACGCCGGTGAATGCCTTCGAGACGCCCGGACCGCGCACGGAGAAGTTGTGCTCGTCCGAGCGGTCCTTGACGAGGATCGCGTAGGGCGGCGAGACCCAGGTTCGTCGACTGGCGGCGGGCACCCGGGTGGAAACGGTCTGGCGCCTGACTAC
>JACDCN010000293.1 GCA_013817555.1 Actinomycetota bacterium | reverse complement strand
TGACGTCCGTCACGGCGCCGCGCACGCACTCGGCGATGAAGGCGGTCGCGTCAGTCGGCACGGCTTCAGTCGCAGCCGGAGGTAGAGCAGGGCCGTCGAGCCCGCTCTCCCCGTGGACGTGCGCCGCAACTACGAGATCACGCTTGAGCGGCCGGTCGGTGCCAGCCGCGACCTGTACATCGGTCCTCCCCACGAGCTCCAGGACCCGCAGCGCGTTTGCGGTGGTCTTCTCGAGCGTTTGGTTTCCGTACGTCGTCGTGACACCGATGACCTCGACCTCCGGGCTCCCCAGCGCGAGGAGGAGCGCGATCGCGTCGTCGTGTCCCGGGTCGCAGTCGAGCACGATCGGGATCGGCGCCGTCACGAGGCGTACTGTAGGGACGGCGCTCGCCGCGCCCGTCCATGGCCGACGTCCGTGAGAAGGTTCGCACCTTCGCGCTCTCCCTCCCGGAAGCATCCGAGGAGCACCCTTGGGGCGAGGACGTGGCGAAGGTGCGCGGGAAGATCTTCGTCTTCCTCGGCTCGACGGCATCGCGGCGGATGACGGTCAAGCTCGATGAGTCACATGCTCACGCGCTCTCGATCGACGGCGCCGAGCCGACCGGCTACGGCCTCGGCAAGTCCGGCTGGGTAACGGTTCCGCTGCGGGCGGCGGGAGTGGACGTCGCCCTGCTTCGCGACTGGGTCGAGGAGAGCTACCGGATCGTCGCGCCGAAGGGCCTCGTCGCCGAGCTCGACGCGGGCGACTAGAGAATCGAGTCAATCTCCGCAGCAGTTGGGAGCGACGGTTGCGCCCCGAGGCGGGAAGCAGCGAGCGCCCCGGCCGCGCAGGCTCGCCCGAGCGCTTCGCCCGGCTCACGCTTTTCGAGGAGCGACACGAGCAGGCAGGCAGTGAAGGCGTCACCTGCGGCGGTTCCGTCCACGGCCTCAACGCGAGGTGGCCGAGCCCGGGCGATCTCCTCACCATCCTCGAGCAGCGTCGCTCCTTCGGCGCCGAGGGTGACCGCGACGAGACCGTCCCGGCGTGAGAGCGCCTCGACCTCGTAGCGGTTCACGACCGTCAGGTCGGGGTCGACGGCGACGGGTCGCGCCGGCGCCGCATTGAGACAGAAGAAGCCGGTGCAACCTTCCCATGCCGAGCGCACAGCCTCGTCGGGAATCTCGAGCTGGCACAGGACGGCATCGTGCGCGGGCAGCTCGATCTCCCCCAGCGTCGAGTTCGCGCCCGGAGCGACCACGATCTGGTTCTCCCCCGAGGTGTCGACGAGGATGAGGGCGACGCCAGTCGGCTCGTCAACGGCGCGTAGCTCCAGGGTAACTCGCACCTCCCGGAGCCCAACGAGCGCTTCCTCGGCGAAAGCGTCCCGGCCCGTCGCCCCGACGAACGTCACGTCCGCTCCCAGCCGTGCGCAGGCGACCGCCTGATTCGCGCCCTTTCCTCCAGGCACGCGCGAGAATACGCCTCCACTCACCGTCTCTCCTGACCGCGGCAGCCGCTCGCAGCGCGCGACGAGGTCGAGGTTGATCGACCCGACGACGGTGATTCGGGGCTTCACGCCGCGAGGGCGCGGAGGTCGTCCACCGTCGAGCTCAGAAGCGTGTCTCGCAGATCGAAGAGCCCCGCCCAGAGCGACGAGCGATCGGGTGCGGCGTCCAAGCTGGCCGCGGTCGCGAGGCCCTCGAGGGCACGAACGAGCACCGCGAGCTCGAGGTACACCGCGGCCACGCGGTTCGGACAGGCACGCACGCCCGCCCGATCGAGCACCGGGCGCCATTCGACGAGCTCGGCAGCTCCGGGGCCTCCGTACCACGAACGTCCTTCCGCCAGCTCGGGCTCGAGCTCGAGCAGGTAACGCGAGAGGGGCTGCTCGAGGCCGGCGATGGCTGTTTCGACCCGATCTGCCGCGTGGCGTAGCGCCGCCTGCCGCGCACCCGCGGTCGCCGGCATCGCGTCGCCTCGGCCCCAACGCTCGAGTAGTCGGCAGAAGGCGAGCGCCGCCACCTCGCACGCGCGAAGCTGGCTCACCAGCCGGACGCCGCTCGCCCCGGTCGAGGCGTTCTCCTCGATGACGCTCGCCCAGCTCATGACTAGACCTCGATCACCACGGGAAGGATCATCGGCCGGCGGCGCGTGCGGTCGTAGACCACCTGGCCGATTGCATCGTGGATGTGCTCCTGCAGGAGCTTGATCTCGTTCACGTGCTGCGTCGCGAGCTCACGGACGACGCGCTCGGCCTCCGTGCGCAACTCCGCGAGCAGCTCGTCCGACTCCGCGAACCCGCGGGCGATGAGCTCGGGCGGCGCGATGTCGCCGTTGTCCGACGAAGCCAGCGTCGTGACGACGATGAGAACGCCGTCGTCGGCCAACCGGCGCCGGTCGCGCAGGGCGACATCCTTGACGTCCCCGACGCGCAGGCCGTCGACGAACGTGATACCGGCCTCGACCTGGTCGACGAGGCGAGCCCCGCCGCGGGAGAGCTCGACGACCGAGCCGTTGTCGGCCAGGATGATCCTGTCCTCGGGAACTCCGGCCTCGCGTGCAAGCTTCGCGTGCGCCGCCAGCATCCGATACTCGCCGTGGATCGGCATCACGTAGCGGGGGCGGACAAGTGAGAGCATCGTCCGCAGCTCCTCCTGGCAGGCATGACCCGACACGTGCACGGTCGCGATCTCCTCGTGGAGAACCTCCGCCCCGGCCCGCGCGAGCTGGTTGATCGAGTCGTGGACGCGAAGCTCGTTCCCGGGCACGGGCTTCGCGGAGATGATCACGGTGTCGCCGGGCTCCACCGCCAAAGCCGGATGATCTCCGTACGCGATCCGCGTGAGCGCGGAGAGCGGCTCCCCCTGGCTCCCCGTGCAGAGCGCGAGAACCTGATGCGCCGGGAGCTGCGCCGCCTCGTCCGGACGGATGATCTCGTGCTCGGGGATCTCCACGTACCCGAGATTCCGCGCGATGTTCAGGTTCTTCCGCATGGAGCGACCGATGACGGTGACCTTGCGACCGCTCTCGATCGCGACATCGGCCGCCTGCTGCATCCGGTGGATGTTCGATGCGAACGACGCGACGAGTATTCGCCCCGTGCGAAGCGGGAAG
>JACDCN010000292.1 GCA_013817555.1 Actinomycetota bacterium | reverse complement strand
CCGGACGAGCGCTTCGCAGCGCTTGCGGAGCGCCTCGAGCAAGCTCCCGAGGTGCTCGACGCGGCGCGGGCCAACCTGGACCCGGACCGCGTTCCCCCGGTCTGGGTCGTCGTGGCCGGCGAGACTGCGACCGCCGGCGCGACGTTCGTCCGCGCGGTGCTGCCGAGCGTGGTGCCAGACGGCCCGCAGAAGGCGGCGCTCGCGGGCGCCGGGAAGCGCGCAGGCGACGCGCTCGACGCCTACGCCTCGTGGCTGCGCGACGATCTCATGCGCCGGGCACGCGGTAGCTTCGCTGTCGGCGCCGACGCGTTCGAGGCGCTCCTCCGCGAAAAGGAGCTGCTGCCGTACGACATCACGACGCTCCGCCAGCTCGGCCAGGAGCTGTACCGGGACACCGAGTCGCGGCTCGCGGCAGCCGCGCGGGCGCTCGGAGATGGGGACTGGCGCGCGACCGTCGCGCGGCTACGCCAGGATCATCCGTCCGAGGACGAGCTCGTCCCGACCTACCGGATGGAGATGGAGCGCTCGCGCGAGGCCACAGCGACTGCGCAGCTCGCGACGTTCGCAGACGGGGAGTCGCTCGAGGTCGAGGCGATGCCTGACTTCTCGCGCTCCACGTACCCGTACGCAGCCTACGTCGGGCCGGGCCCGTTCGAGCGCTCGCGGCATGGCCGCTTCTGGGTCACCCTGCCGCTGGCGACGGAGCCCGCGGCGGTCCGCACGGAACGGCTCGAGGGACACCCGCGCAAGGGGATCGCCATCATCGCGTGCCACGAGGGCTACCCCGGCCACCACCTGCAGCTCGGGATCGCCGCGGACCGCGGGAGCCTTGCGCGAAAGACCGTGCGCTCGAACGTCTTCATCGAAGGGTGGGGCCTCTACGTCGAGGAGCTGATGACCGAGCTCGGCTACCTGTCCGATCCCGAGACCGGGCTGCTGCGGTTGAAGGACCTGCTCTGGCGCGCGGCGCGCGTCATCGTGGACGTCGGGCTCGCCACAGGCGAGATGAGCTTCGAGCAGGCCGTCAAGTTCATGATCGAGGGGCCGAAGCTCGAGCGGCCGAACGCGGTGGGCGAGGTACGCCGCTACACGCTGAACCCGCTTCAACCGTCGTCGTACGTGCTCGGGCGCTCCTCGATCCTCGATCTGCGTGAACGTGCCAAGCGAGCGGGCTGGGGCATGCGCGAGTTCCACGACCGGCTGCTCGCTGGAGGGTCCCTCCCTCCCGTGCTCGCCGCTCGAGAGGTCGGCCTCGGTTAGGCTGCCGCGTCACGCCCTGGGAGTAGGCTTCTCAGCGAGCCGTCTGTAGCGCACGCTACAAAACGGGGGCGGCTGGAGGGTCGGATGCGGCGCATTGCGGCATTCCTGAGCACGTTCGTCATCCTTGCAGTCGCCTGCGGGCCGACCGTGCCGACGGGCCCGGTCACGAAAGAAGAGGCTCCGGTCCCGGGAGGCCGGATCGTCGAGTCGTCCATCTCGGACGTGAAGACCTTCCAGCCGGTCATCTCGACCGACACCGCCTCATCGACCGCGTGGAGCTACGTCTACAGCAGCCTGCTGCGGTCGAACCCCGACACCGGCGACCTCGAGCCGGGCCTCGCGGAGAAGTTCGCGCTCTCCTCCGACGGCCTGACAGTCACCTACACCCTGCGGGACGGTCTCAAGTGGAGCGACGGACAGCCCTTCACCGCGGAGGACTTCAAGTACACCGCCGAGGCCGTCGGCCGCAGCAAGAAGACCGTCCGAAAGAGCACGCTGCAGGACATCGTCGGCTGGAAGGACTACGTCGATGGCAAGGCCGACCAGGTGACCGGCATCCAGTCCAAGGATGGCGGCAAGACCATCGAGATCACCCTCACCAAGCCGTTCTGCCCCGCGCTGCGCAATCTCTCGGGTGCGGGAGCCGGCGGCATCCTGCCGAAGCATCACTTCATGAAGGTGTGGGACAACAAGTCGACGGACGTCGCCAAGAACATCGACGAGAACGCGCTGAACATGGCGCCGCCCGCTTCGACCGGGCCGTTCATCTTCCAGGAGTTCAAGCCCGGCATTCAGACGACCTACACCGCGAACCCGAACTACTACCGCGGCAAGCCGCTCATCGACGAGTGGGTCCTGAAGGTGTATGGCGACACGGCGGCGGTGAAGGCCGCCCTCTTGACGGGCGAGGTGCACTTCGCCGGCTCGACGCCGATCGACGTCGAGGAGCTCCAGAATGCCGGGAAGGAGACGCTGAACTTCCACCGGCAGAAGGGCGTCAGCTCGTACAACTTCATCGGCTGGAACGGCAAGGCGGCGAAGGCTCCCTGGCTGGCGAGCAAGGACGTCCGGCAGGCCCTCGCGTATGGCCTCAACGTGAAGACGATCGTCGACAAGATCGTGCTGGGCTACGGGCATCAGGTCTTCGCGCACACCCCGCAAGCCTCCTGGGCCTACAGCGAAGACGGGCTGAACAAGTACCCCTATGACACGGCCAAGGCGAAGCAGCTCCTCGAGAAGGCCGGCGCAAAGATGGGCGCCGACGGGGTGTACCGCTGGACCGACGGCACGCCGATGCAGATGCGCATCGAGACGAACCAGGGCAACAAGACCCGCGAGACGATCCTCGAGGTCGCCCAGGACCAGTACAAGCAGATCGGGATCAAGATCGATCCACTCCTGGAGGCGTTCCCGGCCCTCCTCGACCGGACCGATCCGGGCACCGACTACGAGGGCTTCATCATCGGCTGGTCTCTCGGTCTCGACCCGGACATGTACGGGATCTTTCACTCGAGCCAGCAGGGCAAGGGCCAGTTCAACAACGTGTTCTTCACGAACGCCGAAGCCGACACGGCGATGATCGCCGGCCGCAACGGCCCGGACTGCTCTACGGGGGCACGCAAGACCCAATACCAGAAGGTGAACAAGATCCTGAACGAGGAGGCGCCGTACACCTTCCTCTTCACCCAGGATTCACTCGTCTTCGCGAACAAGAACCTCAAGGCCTTCGAGCCGAAGCAGTACAGCAGCCAGTCCAACTGGAACATCGAGAAGTGGTGGCTTAAGCGGTAGGTCGGACGGGCTAGCGGACGCGATCGCGCCGCGGGCGCGCGTACCGCCCGCGGCG
>JACDCN010000291.1 GCA_013817555.1 Actinomycetota bacterium | reverse complement strand
CGCCCATCCTTGCGCTACATCCCCAAGCCGCCGTCGACCAGGAGCACCGCGCCCGTGACGAACGCGGCTTCCTCGGAGCAGAGGAAACGCACCGCCCCGGCCACGTCGTCCGGGTCGCCGAGTCGTCCGAGTGGAGTGTTCTCGAGCATGGCTCCGGTCGCCTCCTCCGGAAGAACGTCGGTCAGTTGCGTCTTCACGTATCCGGGCACGACGACGTTGGCGCGCACGTTCCGGGAACCGAGCTCGCGTGCGAGCGACTTCGTGAAGCCGATGATCCCGGCCTTCGACGCCGCGTAGTTCGTCTGGCCCCAGTTGCCGCGCAGGCCGACGATCGATGAGATGTTCACGATCGCGCCGGCGCGTCTCTTCATCATCCCCCGCACCGCTGCTCGAGACGTGTAGAAGCACGACGCGAGGTTCGTGTCGATCACCGTCTTCCAGTCCTCGTCCGACATTCGCACGAGGAGGCCGTCGCGGGTCACGCCCGCGTTGTTGACGAGAACGTCGAGGTCGCCCGCCTCCTCGACGAGCGCGCGCGCGGACTCCGGATCGGAGACGTCGGCCTGCACCGCCCGACCCCCGATCTCGCTAGCAAGCGTCGCAGCCTCATCCGCTCCGGTGCGATACGAGACGACGACCGACGCTCCCGCCCGCGCGAGCTCCGCCGCGATCGCGGCGCCTATCCCGCGGGAGGCGCCCGTCACGAGCGCGTTCTTGCCCTCGAGGGAGCAGAACGCGGCGGAGCTCACCGAGAAAGCGCTTCCTGCGCGCGATCCAGGCTCTCGACCGTGTTCACCGAGATGGTCTTCACCCCGCGATCGATCCGCCTGACGAGGCCGGACAGCACGTTCCCCGGGCCGACCTCGACGAATGTCGTGGCACCGCTTCGGATCAGCTCGGTCGCCGCCTGCGTGAAGCGCACCGGGGCGGTCAGCTGGTCGACGAGAAGAACGGCGAGTCGGTGTGCCGGCTCGATCTTCGCGGTCACCGTCGACATGAACGGCGCCAGCGGCTCGGTGAAGCGGACGCGGTCCAGCGCCGGCCGTAGTCGGTCGGCCGCCCGTGCGACAAGGGGACTGTGGAACGCGCCCGATACCTTGAGCTGGATCGCACGTCGTGCGCCGAGGCTCGTGGCCTCGGCGCAGCACTCCTCGACTGCATCGTGCTCGCCCGAGATCACGATCTGTCCTGGGCAGTTGTAGTTCGCCGGCCAGACGCCGATGATCTTCCTGCAAAGCTTCTCGACCACCTCGTCGTCGAGTCCGAGGATCGCCGCCATTGTCCCGGGACGTTGGCGTGCCGCTTCGGCCATCGCTAGCCCGCGCTCCCGAACGAGGCCGATCGCCTCGCCCGTGCCAAGCGATCCGGCCGCTGCGAGCGCGGCGAACTCACCCACGGAGTGTCCGACGACGACGTCCGGCTCTAGACCACGATCGCGCATGGCCGCGAGAATCGCCAGGCTCGTCGCAACGAGCGCAGGCTGTTGCAGCTCGGTGTCCACGAGATCCTCGAGCGGCGTCTCGAAGCACAATCGCTCGAGATCGAGCCCGGTGGCTTCCGACCCCAGGCGATAGACCTCCTTCGCGACCGGAAACGCCTCGGCGATGTCCCGGCCCATGCCCATTTCGAGCGACCCCTGTCCTGGGAAGCAATACGCAACCTTCATCGGGGCCTCCCGTTCGTCCATTCGATGAGCGCAGAACCCCATGTGAGGCCCGCGCCCATCCCCGTCATCAGGACCAGCGCGCCTTCGCGTAGCCGCCCTTCGGTCCGCGCGTCGGTGAGCGCGAGGGGGATCGAGCCCGATGAGGTGTTTCCATAACGGTCGACGTTCACGACGGTCCTCTCCGGAGGGATCCCGAGCTTAGCGACCGCGTAGTCGATGATCCTCTTATTCGCTTGGTGGGGGATGTACACGTCGATGTCGTCCACGGTTTTTCCGCATTCGGAGAGGATCTGCTCCGCGGAGTAGACCATGATCCGGGTCGCGAACTTGAACACCTCGCGCCCGTTCATCTTTACATGGGCGTCCGGGTCGTCGAAGTGCCTCGACCCGGAGCCCGGGAGCCAGAGGTTCTCGCCGCCGCCTCCGTCCGCACCGAGCTCGAAGCCGAGGAAGCCTCCCTTCTCCACAGGCTCCATGACGACCGCGCCCGCGCCGTCTCCGAACAGCACGAGCGTCGAGCGATCGTCCCAGTCGAGAATCTTGGAGAGCACGTCGCCGCCGATCACGAGGCACCGGCGCGAAAGCCCGGACGCCAGCATTCCGTAGGCCTGGGCGAGCGCATAGACGAATCCGGTGCACCCCGCAAGGAGGTCGTAGGCGGCCGCTTTCGGCATCCCGAGCTCGTTGGCCAACAGCGCCGAGGAAGTCGGGAACATCATGTCGGGTGTCACCGTGGCGCAGATCAGCAGGTCGATCTCGCTCGGCTCGACTCCGGCGTCTGCAAGCGCGGCTTTCGCCGCGGGACGGGCGATGTCGGTGAGCGCTTCGTCCTTCGCGGCGATCCGGCGCTCTCGGATTCCCGTCCGCTCGAGGATCCACTCGTCAGACGTGTCGACGATCCGTGCGAGCTCGGCGTTGGTCAGCACGCGCTCGGGAACATGCGTCCCGAGCCCCGTGATGCCGACGCGGGCTGCTGTCGCCGACCCGATCATCGTTCGACCGCGAACGTCAGCGTGCCGCGGGCTGCAAGCTCCTCCCCCACGTGCGCTGTCGCCTTGCCGCGTCCGATCGGCCCGCGGACGGTGTCGATCTCGCAGGTCAGCGTGAGGACGTCGCCGGGGGAGACGATCCGCTTGAAGCGGCAGTCGTCGATTCCGGCGAAGAACGCGATTCGGCCACGGTTTTCCTCCTCGACGAGAACCGCGACGGCGCCGGCCTGAGCCATCGCCTCCACGATGAGAACGCCCGGCATGACCGGCCGGTCGGGGAAATGGCCTGGAACCCACCAGTCGTCTTCACGAACCTCCCGCCGGGCGACGACGCGGCGACCCGGCTCGAGCTCGATCACTTCGTCGAGAAGAAGGAAGGGTTCCCTGTGCGGGAGGATCGCCTCGATCTCGTCCCGGCCGAAGGGGACGGCGGGGAGCGGCTGAGTCACGATGGCGAGTTTACTCGCCGGGTG
>JACDCN010000053.1 GCA_013817555.1 Actinomycetota bacterium | reverse complement strand
TCTGCGCGCCGGGCAGACGAGCGCCGCGGAGGAAGACGGCCCGGTGCCGGAGGTCGACGCGCCAGGTTCTCCCGGCAACCGTTTCCGCGGCGTAGAGCACGGTCAGCTCGACCTCCGGCAGCGCGGCGACGCGGTCGAGCAGCGGCGCGCGGTACGGCGTCGGCTCGGGAAATACCGCGGTGACTCGAATCGCGCTCGAGCTTGAGTCGGAAGCGCCAAGCGAGCTTGCAACAGACTGTTGCAAGCCTTGTTCGCCCGTCTCCCCCAGCCATTGGGTCACTTCTTGCCTCGCCCTGCGCGCAGCCGCGGCGCGACGAGCGCGACGGATGCCGGCATGCGCTGGAAGCAAGGGGTCGAGCGAGGCACCCAAGCGTAGGAGCCGCAGGCGCGACGCGTCTGGAGCTTGGACGGCCAGGTGCGCCACCGCTCGCCCGGCCGCCTCCCGAACGCCGTGAGACCTTGCAACAGGCTGTTGCAAGGTCCGCTCGAACGCCCGCAAGAGCTCGACGTACGCGGCTGCGCCGTCCTCCAGTTGATCCACTGCGATCCTCTCGCCGGCGCCGACCCGCCAGGCCAACTCGACCCGTTCGGGATCGAGATCGAACGCCACGCCGCGTATCTCGCGCAGAGCGACGCGCCGCTGGAAGTCGCGCTGAATGCTGCGACGGGCCTGCGACGCCTGGCCCGGGTGCACGCGGTAGAGGACGAGCGGCGCGCGGAGGTTGTCCCCTTCGCCGTGCACAAGCAGGCGTGTCCACAGGTCGTAGTCCTCGCTTTCGAGGTACTCCGAGTCGTAGCGCAGCCCGTGCCGCTCGAGCACCTCGCGGTCGACGAGCACGCTTGGATGGAAGAACGGGGAGCTGAAGAGCGCCGCCCAGCGAACCGCCACCGAGCCGGACGGCATGAGATGGAGCGTCCCAGGACGGCCTGAGGCATCGAGGTCCAGCACGGCGCTGCCCGCAACGGCGACCTGGGAGCCCGACACCATGCGTTGGAGCTGCCGTTCCAGCCTTCGAGGAAACGCGACGTCGTCGGCGTCGAGCCGGGCGACGTAACGCCCGCGAGCCTCGTCGAGACCGCGGTTGAGCGACGCGGCGAGCCCCCGTCGCTCGTCGTTTCGAAGCACGCGCAGGCGCGCATCGTCGACAGCGGACAGGAGTTCCGGAGTCGCATCCCTCGAGCCGTCGTCGACCACGATCAACTCGAGATCGGAGACGGTCTGGCGCAGCACGCTCTCGACTGCCGCCCGCAGGTGCTGCTCGCCGTTCGAGACAGCCAGAAGCACGGACACGAGCGGGCCGGGTGACACGGACGTCCCGTAGCCTACGGCGCGTGCACCCAGAGCTTCCGTCGTTCGACCTCGTCGTCGCGACGGTCGGACGCGTGCAAGAGCTGGAGCAGCTCCTCACTGCGCTCGAATTTCAGACGCATCATCGCTTTCGGCTGATCCTCGTCGACCAGAACCCGGACGACCGACTGGACAAGGCCGTCGAAGCAACCAGCCTCGACGTTCTGCATCTTCGATCCCGGCCCGGGCTCTCACGCGCCCGCAACGCGGGTCTTGCCCACGTGACTGCCGACATCGTCGCGTTTCCGGACGACGACTGCACCTACGACCAGGACCTGCTCGCGCACGTCGATCGACTCCTAGCCCGCGATCCGAAGCTCGACGGCGTATCCGGGCGAAGCGTCGACGGTGGTGGCCGCTCTTCGCCCTCGTGGAAACGGGACACGGCCATCCTCACCGACCGCAACCTCTGGAACCGGGCGATCTCGTACACGATCTTCCTCCGGCGCGAGATCGTCGAGCGGGTGGGAATGTTCGACGAGCGCCTCGGGCTCGGCTCGCCGGAGCCGTGGTCCTCGGGCGAGGAGATCGACTATCTCATCCGCGCGGTGAGGAGCGGAGCCAGGATCCGGTACGACCCCTCGCTCACGGTTCGCCACGATGGCCGCGGCCACGGGATCGGCTCTCGTGATGGCGCGAGCATCGGGTATCTCCTGCGTAAGCACCGCTACCCGAAGCGGACGGTCGCGCGGATGCTCATTCGCCCTGCCGGCGGCATGTTTGTCTCGCTTGCTCGTCGAGACCTTGACCACGCCCGGTTCCAAGCCGCGACACTCCGAGGGCGGCTTCGCGGCTACCGCGAGACGAGCTCGGAGAACAGCACCGAGTGACGCTCGAGCCAGGGCTCGAGCGAGAAGCGCTCGACCGCTCTGGCCCGCGCCCTCGCCGCGTACCGGGGTAGATCGGCGAGCACGCGATCGACGGCGTCTGCGAGCGCCTCTGGCGAAGGTGGCTCGTCGCGCTCCCACGACTCCGGGTGCGGAACGCCGACTCCGCCCTCGTCGCCGACGAGCTCGACCGTGCCGCCGCTCGCCGGGTAGACGACAGGAAGCCCGGTGGCCATCGCCTCGAGCACGAGCGTCGGGCAGGGATCCATGACCTTCGTGTGCAGGAGGAAGTGCGCTCGCCGAAAGACGGCCGGCGCTTCGCGCTGCGTGTACTCGCCGACTAGTTCCACGTGGTTCCTGAGCCCGAGCGCATCGACAAGCCGGCCAGCCGGCGAGACGAGACGGCCCGTCACGAGCAGCCGGGCGTCGGGGTGTCGCGGAAGAAGAGCGCCGAGCGTCCGCAGGGCCAACTCGATCCGGTAGGCCTGCGTCTGGTCGCCGCCCAGCAGGAGGACAGGGCCGTCCGCGGGTCGGTTCTCCGCGGGGGTGAAGTGATCGACGTCTACCGCGTTCGGCAGCACTTCCCAAGATCCACGCGCTTCCCCGAGGAAGTGATCCGCCGAGCGCTTCGAGAACTCGCTCTGGTAAAGGACGTGGTCCGCAGCCTCGAGCGCCCGCCTGAGTGGCCGGTTGAACGCGTCGGCTCCGTCCCCCGCCCACCCCGGATAGCCGACGCCGTCTTGGTTCACGACAACGGGGATCTGGCGTCGCCGAGCGAGTCGCAGCAGCGGGCCGAGGTCGCGCGGAAGCCAGGTGGACCCGAGGTAGAGAACCGAGAAGTCGCTCGGGCTGTTCGGGAAGCGCTCGCTCAGCTTCTGCGCTTTCGCGGTTCCGCCCGCCGCGCGCTCGCCGGGCGCCGGAACGTGATCGTGGCCATAGAAGACACGGAGACCGGGGGCGGGTTTTCCCCGAACGAGAAGGCGCGCCCAGCGCACGCCCGCGCGCGTGTACCGCGATGCCCGCGCGATGCTCAGATCCATGTGGTCACCCGCGTAGCTCGGGCATCGCGACGAAACCGCGGAAGAGCTCGCGCCAGCGAGGACGCAGCGCCTCGTACGCGTTCGCGGCAGCGGTTGCCCGTCCGGCAGCGACGATGCCGTCGAGGTCGCTCGCGGACGCTCCCGCGACGTGAGCCGTCCATGCGACCAGTCCGTCGACGTCCTCGACGTCTACCAGCCAGCCGTTCTCCCCGTGCTGTACGAGGTCGAGCGCCTGGCCGACACGCGTGGTCACGAGCGGCACCGCGGTTGCCATCGCCTCGAGAACGGCGCGCGGTCCGCCTTCGTCGCGCGACGTGACGAGGCAGACGTCGATGGCCTCGTACGCCTGCGCGACCGCGTCGACCGAGGGGAGGAGCGCGTGACGGTACGGAACTCCGAGCCGCTCGAGCCCGGTTCGCACGTACCCGCGCGAGGGGCCCGTGAGCAGGAAGACGAGCTCGGGGAGACGCTCATGGAGACGCTCGGCGACCTCGAGCAGCACGTCCGGGCCTTTGATCAGCTTCGGCTCGAGCCCGTCTCCCCAGCCGACGCCGTCCTTCTGGAAGGAGCCCACCACAAAGGCGGAATCGGGCAGCCCCAACGCGTGACGGGCGGCGGCCCGGGTCTCCGGAGTCCGAGGCCGAAATGCCTCCGTGTCGATCCCGATCGGAATCCGATGCAGCTTCTCGGCCGCGATACCGGTCTCCAAGATGAGCTCCTCCATCGCGCCTGACGTCACCTGCACCCGGTCGATCTCCGCATGCCGTCGACGAAGCGTCTCGAAGCAGGCGTCGAACTCGGGCATGCCCGGCGTGCCCGGGCGGCCGTGAAAGTAGGCCAAGCCGAGCCGGTTGTCCCGCCGCTCGAAGTCATGCAGGAGAAGCGTGAACTGGCTCAGGTGGAAGATCGACTGCCGATCGACGCCCTTCACCCACCGCGCGGGACCAGGTGTCACGCCGAGCGCTCGCGCAGTCCGTTCCAGTTGCCGCGCCTCGTACTCGAGTACCCAGCCCTCGACGTCGTAAGCGAGAAACAGCCGCGAGTGCGGAGCCCAGCTGCGCGTCCGCAGGCCGACCGCGGCGCGGCGAAGCGGCCTACCGAGTCGTTGGCGCAAGACCAGCCACGACTGCTAGATGTCGGCGAGGGTCTCGACCGGCTCGAGCCGGGAGCGGAGCCGCTCGACGTCCGCGTCGACGAGCAGCTGAACGAGTCCCTCGAAGTCGACGCGCGGCGACCATCCGAGCGTCTTGCGCGCCTTCGACGCGTCCCCCACGATGTCGTGGAGCTCCGCCTTGCCGCGGATCAAGGTGTCGTCCACGCGCACGTGCTCCTCCCAATCGAGTCCGACATGCGCGAAAGCAGTCGCGGCGAGCTCCCGCACGCTGTGGGTCTCCCCACTCGCGATCACGAAGTCGTCGGCCTCGTCCTGCTGGAGCACGAGCCACATCGCGCGCACATAATCGCCCGCGTATCCCCAGTCGCGGCGCGCGTCCAGGTTGCCGAGGAGCACCTCGCTCTTGAGCCCGAGGCTGATCGCGGCGGCCGCGTGGGAGACCTTGCGGGTGACGAAGTCGAGAGGACGACGCGGCGATTCATGGTTGTAGAGAATCCCTGAAGATGCGAAGAGTCCGTAGCGCCGCCGATAGCTGCGCGTGATGAAGTGGCCGTACGCCTTGGCGACTCCGTACGGCGTCACCGGCGCGAGTGGCGTCTCCTCCGTCTGTGGCACCTCGCGAGACTCGCCGAAGATCTCGCTCGAGGACGCCTGGTAAAAGCGAACGCCCTCGTCGACCCGACGGATCGCCTCGAGCAGCGCCGTGACACCGACAGCCGCGAACTCGGCCGTGAGCACGGGCTGCTTCCAGGACATCGGAACGAAGGACGGGGACGCAAGGTTGTACACCTCGTGCGGCTGGCAGGCCGACAGAACATCCACGAGGGAGATCTCGCTGAGGACGTCCGCCTGCTGCAACTCGATCCGTCCGCGGATCGCCTCGAGGTTCTCGAACCGCGTCGACGCGGGCTGGCGGACGACACCGACGACCTCGTAGCCCTGGGAGAGCAGGAGCTCCGCGAGCAGCGAGCCGTCCTGCCCGGAGATGCCGATGATCAACGCACGCTTCGAGGGCATGGCCCGAGACGTTACCGCGGTGATCGGAAGCAAGCGCGTCCCGGTGGCCATCTACGATCGTCTGCGTGGCCACCGTGACAGAGCCCACCGTGAGCTCGGAGCCCACTTCGGCCACCGAAATCGCGGATACCCACTCGCGCGCTCCGCTGGTCGCGCTCGCGGCGGTCGTCGCCGGCGCCTTCGCGGTCTACACCCTGCTCGCGTCGCTCATCGACGTTCCTCGCGTGCATCCGGACGAGGTTCGGTACGCGATCGCCGGCTCATCGCTCGCGGAGGGGGAGGGCCTTGGCCTGCGTGGCGGGGAGTACGGGTACGGACCGCTGTATGCGCTCGTCCTCGCAGGGATCCTTCTGCTCACCTCGGGCCTTGCCGCAGCCTACGACGTCTTCAAGGCTGCGAACGCGCTCTTCTTCGCGTTGACGGCGATCCCCGTGTACCTGCTCGCCAGGCGACTGGTCCCCGAGTGGTGGGCGGTTCTCGCAGCAGGGCTCTCGGTCGCGATTCCCTCGTCGATCTCGGTCGCAACGGTGATGACGGAGAGCCTCGCGTTCTTCACCGCCGCGGGGGCGCTCTACGCGATCATGCTCGCCCTCGAGAGCCCGACTACTGGTCGCCAATTCGCCTTGCTCGCCGCTGTGGCGGCTGCGTTCGCGACCCGTCCGCAGTTCGGCGCGCTGTACGTGACGTGGATCCTCGGACTTGCGCTCCTCTGGTTGATCCTTCCGGCGAGACGTCCGCGGACGCGCAAGGACGTCTTTCAGTTGTGGCCGAGCGCCGTGCCGCTCGTGCTCGCAGTGGGAGTCCTCGCGAGCCGCATCGTCTCCGGCAGCTCCCCGAGAGAGTCCTTCGGCGCGTACTGGGAGCTGTGGCGCGGCTACGACCCGCTCCAGGTGGCCAAGTGGCTCGTGTACCACCTGGCCGACTTCGAGATCTACCTCGCGGTCGTACCGCTCGCGGTCACCCCCATCGTGCTCGCCGCTCTGATCCGCTGCGGTCGGGCGGGATCGGAGGCGTCTGCGGCCTTTGCTGCGCTTTTCCTCTCCGCGAACGCGATCGGCCTGCTCGTCGTCGCTGCCTTCAACAGCACGCCCTACGCCTACGACCGGCTACACGACCGCTACGCGTTCTATCTCGTCCCGCTCTGGCTGATCGTGCTCGTCGCCTGGCTCGCCGATGGCCTGCCGCGGCCGCTCGTCGCGACCGCGAGTGGCGCCGTCCTCGCTCTCGTTCTCCCCGCGATCCTGCCGTTTCGCCAGCTCGCGAACGAGGCCGGGATCGACACGGTTCCGGGAGCGCTCTGGGTCTGGCTCGAGAGCCAGACGGCCGGGCCGGGCGCGATCTCGGGGCGCTTGTTGCTTGCGGTGTTCGTTGTCGGTCTCCTCCTGGCCGGACTCATCCTCCCGCGCCGCTGGCGCCTGGCTCTCCCCGCGACCGTTCTCGCGGTGTTCGCGGCAACCGCGGTCTTCGCATGGGATCGGATGATCGATGCGCCGGAGAACGCGGTGCTCGGAGGCGGACTCGAGCCCGCGTGGATCGACGAGCTCCTCCCGGACGACGCGCGCGTGACGAAGCTCTACATCGAGTCCGACGCGTGCCCTGTCTCGACCCTCACGCGTCACGCCTTGTTCGCAACGGAGTTCTTCAACGTCACCGTGGACCGCGCTGCCTACATCGGAGACTCGATCCCGGACGGGATCCCGCTCGATCGCGTCGAGGTTGAGAGCGGGCGGCTGGTCTTCGAAGACGGAGCTCCGTTCACCGCCGATTACGTCTACACGCAACCGGGAATCGGGCTGGTCGGGCGGGAGCTCGCCACCGGAACGGCCGCTGGGCTCGTGCTCTGGCAGACGAACGGCGAGGTTCGCGTGGTCGGCGCCCAGACGACGGCGGACGTCCGCACCACCGACTGCGCCTAGCGCACTCGCCTGAGATAGCCGCTCGGGTTGAACGTGAGCAGGAACTTCTCGCGCTCGCGGTCGATCTCGAAGTCGTTTCTCCCAGCCAGAAACGCCTCGATCGCCTGCAGCGGCCCCGGCATGAGGTCGTCGCGGATCTGCCCGATGTTCGAGTCTTCGACGATCAGGTAGCACCCGATCGGCGCCAGCGGCGCGTAGGCTTCGAGCTCGGCCTCGACGTGCCCCTGCGAGTGATCGGAGTCGAGCACGATCATGGTCCGTCGCCCCTCCACGCGCTTGCGCACTTCGCCGAGAACTTCCGAATCGGTGGAGGAGCGGCCCGCCAGGTATGTGATGCGAGGGTGCTGCGGATAGTCGTCACGCAGCGGCTCGATGTCGATCGAGACCACCTCGCCCGAGCCAAGCAGGTCGCAGACCGAAGCCAGGAAGTGCGCGCTCCCGCCCCGATAGGTGCCGGTCTCGATGACGACATCGGGTCGAGTCTCGGCCATGATCTCCTGGTAGATCCAGAGGTCGAGAGGGTTCTTGAGCGCCTGGCTGCCGAGCCATGTCGCCTGAGTCCACGCATTCGAGGCGTAGAAGACCTCATGCGCGCGGGAAAGAGCGGCGCGATCGAGCCGGCGGGCGACGCGGAAGGAAGCGGCCTTGCCGGCGCGTCGAAGATAGTTCGCCACGGCAGATCGCGATCTTACGGAAGCGGCTGGACTATCACACCGAGCGCTTCGAGGTAGCGACCGGCCACCTCGGCGATCGACGGCGTCGAGATCGCTTCCCGCCGCAGCTCGATCTCTTCCACGAGCCGGTCGAGCACCTCTGCAAGCTCCTCGTCCGCCTGAAACGGGAGCCCACCTTCACCGACCAGCTCCGGGTGGCCTCCACTCTCGAGGAACGCGACGGGCAACCCGCAGGCGAGCGCCTCCAGGAGCGCGTTCGAGCAGGGATCGTCCCGGCTCGGGGCCAGGTACAGGTCATGTCCTCGAAACAGACCCGCGACCCCCTTGGAGTCGACGGGCCCGACAGCGCGGATCCGCCGGAGCTCGACTGGCGCGTTTCCGACAAACGTCATCTCATAGCGCTCCCAGTCGAGGTAGCGGTCGAGCCACTCGAGGGTCTCGACACCCTTGCGCCGGTTGTCCGACCAACTCGCCGCGACCAGCCTGATCTTGCGCCCGTCGAGCGGCTCACGGTTCGCGGGCGGATAGAAGATCGCAGGATCGACGGCGTTCGGTATCACCACCGGAGCGCGCAGCTCGAAGCCCAGCTCCCGGTGCTTCTCGAGGCTATACCGCGATTGAAAGACGGTCGCGTCGGCGAGGTCGTGGTTGATCTCCGCGATCCGCCGGTCGGTGCCGTCGTCGAAGCCGCGGTAGACCCCGATCGGCCCGTCCACGCGGTGCACCATCCGGCATTCGGAACGCGCGAGCCTCCGCAGACGCACGAAGTCGAAGTTGAACGAGTTGAAGAGGCACGCTTGTGTTCGCGCCGAAAGGCGGTTCAGCTCCACGCCGACGTCGCGCGCCTCGAGCTCGCGCACGAGTGCGCGTAAAAACTGGTGACCGCCGCCCGTGGGCGGAGGGGCGAACTCGTGGAAGAGCGCCAAGTCGACCTCTCCGCGGCGAGAGGCGAGCCACGTCCCTTCGGTGCGCGTGCGACGAACGAGCCCGCGACCGGCGCGACGCGCGGCCCGAGCGACGCCACTGACATTCACTATGCCGTCTCTTTCCGCTTCCAGACCTGGAATCCGGGATAGGCCGTACCGATCTTGTCGTACCGCGCGTCGAGGAACCGGCGAGCCCCACGTACGAAGGCGCCCCAGGGCCCTTCCCCGGCGCGGTCGTCCAAGAACCCCAGGGTGACGAGCACGAGCATGGGCTTCTCTCGTGCTCCGCAGGCGAGCGTCTCCGCAAACTGCTCCTCGAGGCTGAAGGGGTAGAGGTGGAAGAAGCGGCAGCTGAGCGCGAACGCATCGTCGACGAACACGGCGTGCGCGTTCTCGCTATTCCCGCCAAAGACCATGTACGTCACCCGCGCGGATCGAGGGTAGAAGCGCAGGCGCGCCTTCTCGAGCTCCTCCGCGGGCACACTCACGGCATCGGCCGACCACGCGCGGGCGGAGGCGCCGGCCGCCACCTCATACTTCATCGACGACCACGCCGCGAAGAGTATGCAGGCCGCAGCGACGACTGCCCCGAGCCGGCTTCCGAAACGAGCGGTGGTGGCGGCGACCACCGCGGCCCCGCCCAGCGCAGCCGGGTAGGCGAGCATCTGGAGGTGGTGATTCCAGAGCGCGGTCAGCGCGAGGGTCACCACGACCCCGACCAGCGCCGCGACGGCTGTTGCCGTGAGAGCACGGAACGACCGGCCGCCTGGCCTCCAACCCAGGAACGCCCCCGCCACGAAGAGACCCAGCGCGGCAACCGCCGCCGGAGCCTGCCAACGTCCGGCCGCGAGGAAGTACTCGCGGACGATGTCGAGATGGCCTCGGACTCCGTCGAGCGGACCCTGCGCGCTCAGCGAGCCGGAGTAGTGGACGTTGTAGCCGAGGACGTCGAGGTAGCTCGCGAGTGCTCCGCGAGCGGCTAGGAAGGCGGCCGCCCCACCCATGACCGCAAGCAGCCCGAGCGTTCCGCGCCCGAGTTGCCGGACCCGTCTGCCGTCCGGGGCTCCCAGCAGCAGGAAGACTGCGATGGGCGCGCCTGTCACGAGTACGAGGTTGATCTTGAATAGGATCGCCATGCCGAGAGCGACCCCAGCGGCGGCGGACTGCCCGCGGAGCCAGAGCCACGCGGCGACGGGCGCGATCGCGAGCGCCCCCAGCATCGAGAGCCCCGGCTGGTACCAGTCGGCGGTGAGGCTCAGCGGATAGAGAAAGAACCCTGCGACCACGGCCGCTCGTGGAGCTCGGAGCTCGTACAACACGAGCGCGATCCCGAGCGCCGCGACGGCGAGCCACACGCCCTCGAGCGCGAACGGTGCGCGCCAGCCACCAATCCAGAGCGCACCCGCGTAGGAGTAGAAGAAGAGCGGATCCTTGTTGTCGACCAC
>JACDCN010000290.1 GCA_013817555.1 Actinomycetota bacterium | reverse complement strand
ATCCTCGACGCCGCTGGCGACACCGGCGAGAGCCTGCGCGCCTCTGCGCGCGAGGACGGAGACGAGGTGACGGTGAGCGTGGAGGGGGAGGCGCCGCGGCTCTTCTCGCTGCCGCTCCTCCTCCCGCCCGTGCGGGCGAGCGCCAGCCTCCCGCTCGAGCGCTACCCGGCATTGGAGGCCGCACCGTGAGAGGCATCCTTTTCCGCATTCGCTCGGAAAGTGGCCAGGCTCTCATCTCCGGCCTGATCTTGCTCGCAGGCGTTCTGATTCCGTTGATGTTCCTCGTCCCACTCTTTGCGCGGGTCGAGCAGGGCCGGCTCGCGGCCGAGCAAGCGGCCCGCGACGCCGTCCGCGCTGCCGTGCAGTCGCCCTCGGCGACGGCGGCCAAGTCGGCCGCGGAGGCGGCCGTCGCCCGCGCTCGGACGCAGACGGGAGAGCCACTCGAGCTCACGCTCGAGGGCGAGTTCGGTCGCGGAGGCGTTCTCCGCGCTCGCGTCCGGACCGACGTCGATCTCACCCGCATCCCTCTGTTCGGATCGATCGGGACCGTCGAGGTGAGCGGCGACGCGGCCGCACCCGTCGACCGCTACAGGAGCTTCCTGAGGGCGGCCCCTTCCCCATGAACGGCTTTGCACGACAACGGGTACACGAGGAGCGCGGCGCCGTCCTCGTCGCCGGACTTCTGCTCGTCCTCTCCTTGCTGATTGTGATCGGTGCCGCGGTCGACGTTGGACGTGCCTTCATCGAGCGCCGCGAGCTCGTCTCGCTCGCGGACGGGGCTGCCCTTTCCGGAAGCCAGGCGCTTGACCTCGACGCCCTCCATGCCGGCCGGCTCGTCCTCGATCCGAGCGAGGCGCAGGCGACCGCGCTCGGTGTGCTCGCGACCGAGCCAGAGCTGCAGGCTCAGGCGAGCGCGAGCCCCGAATCAGTCAGCGTCGAGATCGAGCGCACGATTCCAACTGTGCTCCTTCGTCTGGTCGGCCTCACGACACTCACCGTGAAGGCACGCGCGACCGCGGAGCCGCGTGCGCCGTGAGACGAGCAGCTCCGTTCAGCCTCGCCTCCCTTCTGCTCCGATCGTTGTTAGCCGCCTCTGCTTCAGTGGCTGCACTGGCTGCTCTCACCGTCCTCTGGAGACAGCGGCCCGCCCTTCCCGAGCTTCCGAACTCGCTGTCCTCACCCGTCACAACCGCATCGCTCCACCAGCTTGTGCTCGTCGCGGCATGGCTCCTGAGCGCCGTCGTCGTTCTCCTGCTTCTCGTCCGATTGCTCCTAATCCTCGTCGCCCGCAGTCCTCGACGAGCGCCGCTCGCGGTGAGTGCCGGCGCAGTGCCGGCTCCGCGTCACCGATCGTTCGCACAAGCCCGGTTCGCGGGTCGGTCTGCCCAGCCAGCTTTCGCACCACCGTTTCCTCTTATCCCGCGCGCACGCCCGGACGTCAGTCGCGAGCCCGCTGAACGCGCACGGGCGACCTGGCGGAAGGACCTGCCGCCACCCTCGATTGCCCTGCTCGGCCCGCTCATGATCGCGCCCTCCAGGCCGCGCCGCCGTGGACTCCGCTCGCAGACGCGACAGCTCCTTGCCTACCTGGCGCTCCACGCAGAAGGAGCGACTACGGACGAACTCGTCGCTGCCATTTGGCCCGAATTGAACGACGACAAGGCGAGGAAGGAGCTCTGGCGGTCGGTTAGCGAAGCCCGCTCCCAGCTTGGCGATGTCGTCCTTCGTGCTGACGATCACTATCTCCTCGACCGCAACGCGGTTGCGGTCGACCTTGACCAGTTCAACGAGCTGCTCGCGCAGGCGGACACGGAACGCGATCTCGACCGCGAGCAGCACCTCGAGCGCGGGCTAGCGTTGATCCGCGGCCAACCGCTCGCCGGCACCGACTATCCCTGGGCCGCCGGCGACGTGCGCCATCTCAGCGCGAAGGTTGTCGGTCTCCTCCAGGAACTCGGCAACCTCCGCCTTGCCGACGGCGACCCGACCGGCGCTCTCGCCGCCGCCGAGCAGGCGATCGCGCTCGATGCCTACAACGAGGCCGTCCACCAGCTCGCCATGCGCGCCGAGTCGGCCCTCGGCCTTCGACAGGCGATCGTCGAGCGCTACGAGCGGCTCTGCCGAGAGCTCGACGCGCGGTTCGGGCTCGAACCGGAGCGCGAGACACGTCTTCTCTACCGGCGGCTTCTCAGCCAGGACGCTCGAAGTCGCCGCCCGATGCCGAGAGAGACGTGATTCGGGGATACGGTTGATGCACTGTATTTACGGGGAAGCGCTGATATAGTCGATCAGGTCATGACGACCGGTTCGGTGGCCGCGCGACTCCCGGCTGCTCGGCACGGAGTACGTGCCGTGCTGATCGGAGCGGTCTCGCTCGTGTTCCTCATCGTCGTGATCATTGGCGGCATGGTCAGCTTGCCGAAGCCCGCGACGACGCACGCGCCTTCACCGGTCGCAGTGGCCGACATTCCGTCCGACTACCTCGTTCTCTATCAGCAGGCGGCGACCCGCTTCGGCATCGACTGGGCCGTGCTCGCCGCGATCGGCAAGATCGAGTGCCACCACGGACGACTCCAGGCGCCCGGGTGCAACCCACCGGGAACCGTCAACAACGCAGGCGCAACGGGGCCGATGCAGTTCCTTGGGTCGACCTGGCGCGCCGGAACACCTCCGATGACCGTTCCTGGAATCGGGCCGCCCACGAGCACGACCGGCGAGGGGTACGCGACGGACGGTGCCAGTGACGGCGTCGCCGACGTCTGGAACCCCGCCGACGCAATCGCCGGAGCTGCCCGGCTCCTTCGAGCGAACGGCGCACCCGCCGATTACCAGCGCGCAATCTACGCCTACAACCCGGCCGGCTGGTACGTCGATGCCGTCCTCGCGAAGGCCGACGAATATCGCGGCGCCTTCGCACCCGGCGCGTCGGGCAGTGCGCGCGTCGTCCTTGCTTGGGCCGTCGCGCATGTCGGGCGCTTCACCTACAACCTCGGTCCTCCCACAGATCGAGGCGGCTCCGTACAGGACATGCAGAGCCGCGAACCGGCTGGTTCGACATGCGACTGCTCGATGTTCGCCCGGTGGGCGTTCGCGCAGGCGGGCATAGACATCGGGCTGACCACCTCGACGCAGTGGACGGCGAACGGG
>JACDCN010000052.1 GCA_013817555.1 Actinomycetota bacterium | reverse complement strand
GAGGTCGGGGGACTCACAACGGGCGAGATCGCGCGCGCATTCCTCGTCACCGAGCCGGCGATGGCGCAGCGGCTCGTTCGCGCGAAACGGAAGATTCGCACTGCAGGGATCCCGTTTCGCGTCCCGCTTCGCCCGTCGTCGAGCTCAACCGAGTGGTCGCTGTGGCGCTCTCCGGACGAGTCGAAGAAGGTCTCTCGTCCTCATGGACGGGCTCTCCGCACTGGAGACCTACCACCTCCTCCACGCTGCCCGCGCGGATCTTCTCCGCCGACTCGAGCGACGCGACGAGGCCGCCGCCGCGTACCGAAGAGCGCTCGAGCTGACCGCGAACCAGGCCGAGAGCCGCTACCTCGAGCGGCGTCTACTCGAGGTCTCGTAGTGCGCGGGTCACGGCTTCGGCCGGGGTAGCCGCGGTTTCGATCGCTTCTACCTCGCCCCCACGAAAGCGACGACATCAACGAAGCCGGCGGAGTGCCTGCGTCAGCGACTGCTTGCCACCGAGCACGCTGGCGAAGAGGTCGCCGTCGCGCGCTACCCGGTCGAGCACTGCGTCCATCGTGAACGCCGCGAGGTCGAGCCCCGGTGCGACCTCATCCCAGCGCAGCGGTGTGGAGACAGGCGCACCGGCTCTCGGACGCACGGAGTACACCGAGGCGTTGGTCTTACCGGGACCGTTCTGGTTCGCGTCGACGAGCACGCCGCGTCGTTTTTGCTTCGACCACTCCGTCGTGACGAGCCCTGGATGGGCACGCGCGAGCGCCCCCGCGATGATCGATGCGAACTCGCGAGCGTCGGCGAAAGTGTGGCGCCGGGAGATCGGCACGAGAATGTGGATGCCGCGCGAGCCCGAGGTCTTCGGAAACGCCTCGAGCTCGAGCAGGTCGAGCGTGTCCTTGACGAGCCGGGCGACCGTCACGACGTCGTGGAAGGTCGCGCCTTCGGCCGGGTCGAGATCGAACATCACCCAGTCCGGCCGCTCGGGCTTGTCCGCACGGGACGACCAGGCGTGCATGTCGATGCAGCCCATGTTCGCCATCCAGAGCAGCGCCAGCTCGTGGTCGACGAGCGCGTAGTCGATGATCTTCTTCTCTCCCTCGCGGGTCGAGGCCGGGAACGGAGCGCGCTCGATCCACTCCGGCATGTGCGAGGGCGCCTGCTTTTGGAAGAAGTTCTTTCCCTGCCAGCCGTCGGGGTAGCGCTTCATCGTGAACGGGCGATCTCGGAGATGCGGGACGAGAACCTCGGCGACATCTCGGTAGTAGGCAACGAGATCGCCCTTCGTGATTCCCTCCTCCGGCCAGAAGGTCTTGTCCAGATTCGAGAGCCGAAGCTCCCGGCGTCCCTTCTTCAAAACCGACGGCAACGGAGTCGTCTCCTTGCGCACCTCGGAGGCAGGCTTGTCCTCTCGGAGGCCAAGGTAAACCGGGGCGCGCAAACGCCCCTCGTGCGTCCACTCCGCAAACCCCACCTCGGCCACGAGCTGCGGCTCCACCCAAACGACGTCCGAGCGCCGGACGCGCGGCATCTTAGGCGTCTCGGCAAAGGGTGAGTCCTTGCGCACGAGCGGTTTCAGGAGCCCGAGGAGCCGCGTGATCTCGGTCTCGGTGAAGCCGGTGCCGACGTTTCCCGCCCAGCGGAGGCCCCCAGCCTCGTGCACGCCCACGACGAGCGCGCCGAAGCCCGCCGACCTGCGGCCCTGGCCCTTCGTGTAGCCCGCGATCACGACCTCCTGGCCTCGACGCACCTTCACCTTGTGCCAGTCGGTGCTGCGCTTGCCGGGCTGGTAACGGGAGTCGACCCGTTTCGCGACGACTCCCTCCAGCTCCTGTTCCTCGGCCGCGGCGAGGAGCGCTCCACCATCCTCGAATTGTGGCGAGAGGACGATGCCGCCGCGGGAGGGGTCGATCAGTCCCTCGAGCCGCCTCCTCCGTTCGACCAGCGGGAGCGCAATGAGCGGCTCCGAGTCGAGCTCGAGGAGATCGAAGACGACGAGGACGAGCGTGCCCGCCCCTTCCTGGAGCAGGGAGAAGCGGGAGCGACCGCTGTCGTCGAGCGCGCAGATCTCTGCGTCGAGCACGGCGTCGGCCGAGCGGGTCCCGAGCTCGGCCGCGCGCGCGGCCGGCTTGAAGCGCTCTGTTAGGTCGTTGCCGTTCCTGCTCGTGAGCGTGGCTTGGCCGCCCGAGATCGTCACGAGCGCGCGGAAGCCGTCCCACTTGGGCTCGTAGATCCAGCTCTCGCCCAGAGGGAGCGTGTCCGACGACGTCGCGAGCATCGGCGTATGCCGGCTTACGTCCTCCTGCGCGCCGTCTTTCCGCAGCAAGAGCCAGTTCTTCGGGTCGCCGTCGAGCTTGGCGGGCACGAGCGTCCAGACACCGTCCAAGCGCGCACCGTCCAACCGAACGGTCAACCCTCCGTCACGTTTCTCCTCGAGCAGCTCGTACGTGCCACGGTCCCAGATCTCTACGGTTCCCGCCCCGTATTGGCCGGCGGGAATGGTTCCCTCGAAGTCGCCGTACTCGAGCGGGTGGTCCTCGACGTGGACGGCAAGATGCCGCTCGCCGCGCCGTAGCGGAACGCCCTTAGGCACAGCCCAACTCGCGAGCGCTCCATCTCGCTCGAGACGGAAGTCGTAGTGCAAGCGCCGCGCGTCGTGGCGCTGGATGACGAAGCGTGGCTCCGCGGAGTGCCGTTTCTTCGTGCCGAAAGGCTCGGGCGTCGAGTGCGGACTGCGCTTGCGGCGGTACTCGTCGAGCGTCACCTGTGGATTGTCGCCATCAACGCAACACTTTCTTCACCAACTGGCTGCGAATCCGACAAAAGCCCCGCTCGGCAGGGTTTTCCGTGCCGGGGATAAGCCTGTGGAAGGTGTGGATAGTCTTCAAGCGGGCGCTAGAACGCCCATGACGCGGTACTTCTCCCGCCGCAGGCGCCGTCGCTCGTCGGGCTCCAGAGCGTCGATCTGCTCCAACGCCCCCAAGATGCCCTCCTCGAGCAACTTTGCGGCCGAATCCGGATCTGTATGCGCGCCGCCCTTCGGCTCTGGGACGATCGCATCTATCACACCGAGCTCGAGGCAGTGTGCGGCGTCGGGTTTGAATGCCGCGGCGGCCTTGCGGGCCTCGCCCGCGTCTCTCCACAGGATCGCCGCACAGCCCTCCGGTGAGATGACCGAATAGATGGCGTGCTCCTGCATGAGCACCCGGTCTGCGACGGCAATCGCGACCGCGCCTCCCGATCCGCCCTCGCCGATGACGCAGGCAACGGTCGGCACCGAGAGCCGCACCATCGCCGCCTGGGAGCGTGCGATCGCTCCACCCTGACCGTGCTGCTCGGCCGCGACCCCAGGGTACGCGCCGGGTGTGTCGACCAGGGTCACGAGCGGGAACCCGTGGCGCTCAGCGAGCGCCATCGCGCGCATGGCCTTCCGGTACCCCTCGGGATAGGCCATCCCGAAGTTCCGCTTCGTCCGCTCCTTGAGATCCCGCCCCTTCTGGTGTCCGACGAGGACGATCGTACGCCCGGCGAGCTTGCCGAGGCCGGTCACGATCGCCCGATCGTCGGCTCGGCCGCGGTCACCGTGGAGCTCGAAGAAGTCGTCGAGGATCCGCTCGACGTAGTCGAGCGTGTAGGGGCGATCCTGGTGCCGCGCGAGCTCGACCGAGCGCCAGATCTCCTCCTCGCTCGGCTCCGCCTGAAGGCGGTCGAGCTGATCCTGGAGCCGCTCGAGCTCACCGCTCAGCTTCGTCCCGCGGAGGAGCTTCATGCCGGCGAGCTTACTGAGCCGCTCCCGCAGCCGCATCTCGGCCTCACTCGGCACTAGTTTTCCTTGAAGAGACGCAGCAGTCGCGAGATCGTCGGCCGCAGCTCCGCGCGTGGGACGATCCCGTCGACATGGCCAAAGCGGTAGTTCGACTCGGCCAGCCCGAAGTCGTCCGGAAGCTTCTCTCGCGTCGTCTGCGCGACGACCCGCGGGCCGGCAAAGGACATCAGCGCGCCTGGCTCGGCCAGAACCACGTCGCCGAGGCTGGCGAAGCTCGCGAGCACTCCGCCCGTCGTCGGATGCGTGAGAACCGAGAAGAGCGCGCCGCCGGAATCGTGCAGCTCCTCGATCGCGCACACGGTCTTCGGAAGCTGCATCAGCGCGAGAATCCCCTCCTGCATGCGGGCGCCTCCCGATGCGGAGACCGACACGAGCGGCACCCCGCCCTCGCTCGCGCTGTCACACGCGCGTGCGAACTTCTCGCCGACGACGCTACCCATCGACCCGCCCATGAACGAGAAGTCCATGACCGAGAGCCGGCAGCCTTCCCCTTCCACGGTCGCGCTGCCGCACACGATCGCGTCGCCGAGGCCGGTCGCGATCTCGGCTTCCGCGAGGCGCTCCGCGTAGGGACGGAGGTCGAAGAAGCCGAGCGGGTCCGCAGAGCGGAGCTCGGCGTCCTCCTCGGCGAACGAGCCGGGATCGGCAAGCTGCTCGATCCGCTCGCGGGCGCCGACGGGAAAGTGGTGGCCGCACTGCGGGCAGACGCGGAGGGTCTGTGCGAGCTCATCGTCCCGGTAGTGCGAGCCGCACCCGGGACACGTGTTGGGGTGCGACTTCTCGGGCGCAGTGTCCGGTGCTCGCTTGGTCTCGACTGACACATCGACCCGGCCTGAGTCCGGAGAGGACATGCGCTGGATCCTACGTGGGGTCAGACGCCACGGTTCCGACCCTGCCTCAGAGCCCGGCCGCCGCCAGAAGCCGCGAGACGACCGGGATGTTGCGGTCGTCTCGGACATGCCCTGTGACGCCTATTCCAGCCAGCGGGACACGGGAAACGGCGTCGCGAAGAATCGCTTCGATCTGCTCGGTCGTCGGCCCGTCGGGCTCGGGAACGAAGACTTCAGCGTCGCCCGGATCGAGCACGTCGACATCGAGCGCGATGTACACGGCATCCACTCCGGCGAGCGAGCGCTCCAACGAGTCGTCGATTCCAGCCTCGTCGAGATAAGCCTGCTCGGGGGGATCCAGGCTACGTGCCCCGACCAGAGCGACATCTTGGGGAGCTACGACACCGTCGTCCAGGAGTGTCCGCAGCGGCATGCCCCAGAGATTCCCGGAGGGTGAGGTCTCTGGAGTGTTCAGGTCACCGTGCGCGTCAAGCCAGACGACGGCGAGCCGGTCGACGCGGCCAACGAGCCCTCGGACCGCGCCCATGTGCGCACAACAACAGCCGCCGAGGACGAGCGGTCGCTCGGGAAGCATCGCCGCGAGCTCAGTGGTCTGCTCGGCCAGCGAGTCCCTCGCCACCACACCGGTCTCCGGATACGCAAGAGCGAGGTTCGCGCCTTCCGCCATCGCCTGGCCACCAGCGCCCCACGCCCGTGGCACACGTATGAGCCCGGCAGCGAACTCCCGTCCGCACGCGTGACACTCGTAGCCCGGGCCGACGGCGACCGCCGTGAACGTGCGGCAGTCGGGACAGCGCGCACGCAAGAAGCTCACGGCACCACCTTCTCGTAGATGTCGAACCGAGCCGCGACGTGCATTCCCACCTGCTCATATAGCCGGTTGGCGCCGGTGATGCTCTCGGCGTCGACCCCGAGCCCTGCACGCTTCAGGCCGCGGAGACGGAACTCCGCAAACGCGTGGAGAAGAAGAGCACGACCGAGCCCGCGCTTCCGCCATGGCCCGCGTACACCGAGGATTTGCACCCAGCCGAGGTCGGAGGCTCCACGGTGCGGATAGCAGATCGCCACACCCGCCGGCTCATCGCCGTCGATCGCCAGGAACCAGAGATCGGGGACGAATACGGGAGGTTTCAGCGTCCAGTGGGCCCACTCGTCGTACGACTCCTCGATCGGCTCCCACGAGTCCTCGAACGTTTCTTGGTGCGTCTCGTAGAAAGCCCGCTCGTCGCCCGGTCTAAACGTCCGTACCTCGATTCCCTCCGGCCACAGGGGCTCAGGAGTCGGATCGGAGAGATTGATCGTCATCCGGTGCGAATGACGGATTGGTCGGAACCGGCGCCGCTCGAGCTCATGGAGTAGCGCCTCGTTCGATGCCCAGCCACCGGCGAGCAACCGCGATCCCTTCTCACGCGCCCGTGCCTCCGCCCAATCAACGATGTCCGTGGACGGCCGACCGCGAACGTCGATCCAGACTCTTCCGTCACCGAAGGCGTCGACGTTGGCGTACGACGAGTCGTCGAGCCTCGCGTCGTGCTCGAGATCGAACCCGGGCGATGACCACGTGCGACGGACGAGAGCCTCGTCGGCCGGCTCCGGCCAATGCTCGCTCATCAGGCGAGCAACCGTCGCCACGTCCTCGTCGGTCGGCGCGCGCAAACCTCCGTTCATGTCGAGGTGAGCTCGTCAAGCGCGGCGGCGAGTCCCGTAAGCGACACAAGCATCTTCCGCGGTCTCGCGTCCGCCGGCTCACCGAGCCGGTTGATCCAGATGCACGGGATGCCGAGCTCAGTGGCCGGGCCGATGTCGTGGTACAGGCTCTGGGCGACGTGAACGTGCTCCGTGCCGCTGGCCCCGGTCTGCTCGCGGAAGAACTCCCAGTGGTGCTTGGCCGGCTTGTAGGAGCCGATCTCGGACGCGACGATCACCCGCTGGAAGGCGATGCCGATCGCGACCATCGAGGCGTCGATCAGATCGCGATCGGTGTTCGAGAGGATCCCGAGCTTCCAGCCGCGATCGCGCGTCTCGGCAAGCGCCGCGGGAACATCATCGAACACCGGCCAGGAGGGCAGCGACTTTGCGAGCGTGCTCGTCTCTCCCTCGGGAAGCGTCATGCCCTCTTCCTCCGCAAGCCGCTCGAGGGCGATCGTAAGTACCTCGCGGTACGAGACTCCCGGCCGCGTCATCTGGATCTCCGGCTCGAGCTCGTGATAGCGCGCGAGCAGCCTGTCCGCGTGCTCGACCCCGAACAGCTTCTCGAGCTCCGCCGTGATGCCGCCGTTCCAGTCCACGAGCGTGCCGTAGCAGTCGAACGTCACCCAGCGGTCCGCCACGGAGGAAGCCTAGTCTCTTGAACAATGCTTGAGATCCGTGCGATGAGTGCCGCGGACTGGCCGGCTGTGGAGAAGATCTACGGGGACGGGATCGCAACGGGAGACGCGACCTTCGAGATAGAGCCGCCGAGCTGGGAGGAGTTCGACCGCGGTCGTCTCGTAGTTGATCGTGGGAGGCAGGAGCCCGCGCTGCAGCCGGCCATACCCGTCAGTCCCCGCAAACAAAGTGCAGGCGTAAGGAGCGAGTCGTCGGTCGCGAGCGCTCCGCGTCGTAGATCCGCACGCGGCGGAAGCGCTCGGCAAGACTTTCCTTGATCCGTTCGAGCGGGAAAGCCGCTTCGCGGATGTCCTCGACGTGAAGTCGGTAGCCGGAGCCGCTGCGATGCTCGAAGACGCGGAGCTTCCAGGCGTACACCCCGTCCCCTTCGTCCCTCACGTCGATCAACAGCAGGCTGTCGTCGTCGAACCATTGCGTCCACGGAGGCGCGGACGCGAACGACGCGAGCTTCCGCTCGGTGTTGACGTCGAAGATGAAGATGCCACGGTCGGTCAGATGCTCGCGGGCGCGGTTGAACACGGCCTCCCAATCCCCGAACCTCACGAGATGGTTGATCGAGTCGAAGACGCAGAGCACGACATCGAATGTCTCGCCCAGGTCGAAGCGGGTCATGTCCTCTCGAAAGAGCCGCGACTGCGGGACTTTCCGCGCGGCGATGTCGAGCATCCGCCTCGAAGCGTCTAGCCCCGAGACCTCGTAGTGCGAGTGCAGCTGCTCGAGAATCGCCCCCGTCCCACACGCGAGCTCGAGAACCGTCGCTGCTTCGGGAAAGTGCTTTTGGATGAGCTCGTGGAGGTAGGACCCCTCCCGTCCACGATCACCGATTGCGCGGTCGTAGAAGGGAGCGAAGACCTCGTACGTCGTCATCGCCCGGCCGAGGCGTCTCGCGTTACGAGTCGTTCCAGCGGCGGAACACGACGCACGCGTTATGCCCGCCGAAGCCAAACGAGTTCGAGACGCCGATCTCCAGCTCGGCGGGCCTCGCGTCGTTCGGGATGTAGTCGAGATCGCAGGTGGGATCCGGCGTCTCGTAGTTGATCGTGGGCGGCAAAAGCCCGCGTTGCAGCGCGAAGATCGTGAAGATCGCCTCGACAGCACCGGCAGCCCCCAAAGTGTGTCCCGTCGCGCCTTTCGTCGAAGAGACCGGGGTCGCGTATGCGTTCTCCTCGCCAAGCGCGAGCTTCAAGACACGCGTCTCGGCGGGATCGCCGAGTGGCGTCGACGTGCCGTGTGCGTTCACATAGTCGACGTCGCCAGGCGAGATCCCCGCGTCGGAGAACGCCATCTGCATCGCACGCGCGGGGTTCTCCCCGGTGGGGTCGGGCTCGGTCACATGCGTCGCATCCGAGGAGACGCCGTAGCCGAGCAGCTCGGCATAGATCTTCGCTTCTCGCGCTCGCGCGTGCTCGAGCTCCTCCAGAACGAGCACCGCGCCCGCTTCCCCCATGACGAACCCGTCCCGGTCGGCGTCGAAGGGACGCGAGCCACGCTCGGGGTCGTCGTTTCGCTTTGAGAGCGCGCGCATCGCGGTGAAGCCGGCGATGCCGACCCGCGTGATCGGCGCCTCGGTGCCTCCGCAGAGCATCGCCTCCGCTCGACCTAGTCGGATCGCATCCAGGCCGTCGCCGATCGCCATGTTCGAGGCGGCACACGCAGTTGTCTGAGTGGCGAGAGGGCCGCGTGTTCCGAGCTCCATCGAGATCCACGCAGCGGCCATGTTCGGAATGATCTGGACGATCGAGAAGGGACTTGTTCGGTCTGGACCGCGCTCGAGGAGGGTCTGGAAGCAGTCCTCGAAGGCGTAGAGGCCCCCGATGCCAGTTGCACATGCGGCGCCGATACGGTCGGGCTCGGCAGCGATCGGGAGTCCGCTGTCGGCCTCCGCCATCCGCGCCGCCGAAAGCGCGAGCTGCGAGAAGCGGTCCATGCGTCGTGCCTGCTTGCGATCCATCCATGTGGTCGGCTCGAACTCCTTGGCTTCGCAGGCGAAGCGCACCGCGTACTCACTGGCGTCGAAGTGCGTGATCGGCGCCGCACCCGATTCTCCGGCGACGAGGCTCGACCACGTAGACTCCTGGTCGTTGCCGAGCGGTGTCACCATCCCGACTCCGGTGATGACGACACGGCGTCTGCCGTTGTGTGCGGTCTCGCTCATCCCGCGCTACATCCCCAGTCCGCCGTCCACCAAGAGCACCGCGCCCGTGATGAACGCGGCCTCTTCGGAGCAGAGAAAACGCACTGCCCCGGCCACGTCCCCCGGATCGCCGAGACGCCCGAGTGGAGTGTTGTCGAGCATGGCTCCAGTTGCTTCCTCCGGAAGAACATCGGTCAGCTGCGTCTTCACGTATCCGGGCACGACGACGTTGACTCGCACGTTCCGGCTACCAAGCTCGCGAGCCAGCGACTTCGTGAAGCCGATGATCCCCGCCTTCGAAGCCGCGTAGTTCGTCTGCCCCCAGTTCCCGCGCAGGCCGACGATCGAGGAGATGTTCACGATGGAGCCAGCGCGCCTCTTCATCATCCCGCGAACGGCCGACCGCGATGTGTAGAAGCACGACGCGAGGTTGGTGTCGATCACGGTCTTCCAGTCCTCGTCCGACATCCGGACGAGGAGACCGTCGCGCGTCACGCCTGCGTTGTTGACGAGGACGTCGAGGTCGCCAGCCTCCTCGACGAGCGCTCGCGCGGAGTCCGGATCGGAGACGTCAGCCTGCACGGCGCGACCTCCGATCTCCGACGCCAGCGCCTCGGCTTCGTCCGCACCCGTGCGATACGAAACCACGACCGACGCTCCCGCCCGGGCAAGCTCGGCCGCGATCGCCCGGCCGATCCCGCGCGAGGCGCCCGTTACGAGCGCGTTCTTGCCCTCGAGGGAGCAGAACGCGGGAGAGTTCACCGAGAGAGCGCTTCCTGCGCGCGATCCAGGCTCTCGACCGTGTTCACCGAGATCGTCTTGACCCCGCGATCGATCCGCCGGACGAGGCCGGAGAGCACGTTCCCCGGACCGACCTCGACGAATGTCGTGGCGCCGCTCCTGATCAGCTCGGTCGCCGCCTGCGTGAAGCGCACCGGGGCAGTCAGCTGGTCGACGAGGAGAACGGCGAGCCGGTGCGCCGGCTCGATCTTCGCCGTCACCGTCGACATGAACGGCGCCAGCGGCTCGGTGAAGCGCACGCGGTCCAACGCCGGCCGCAATCGGTCGGCCGCCCGCGCGACAAGGGGACTGTGGAACGCGCCCGATACCTTGAGCTGGATCGCACGTCGTGCG
>JACDCN010000051.1 GCA_013817555.1 Actinomycetota bacterium | reverse complement strand
GTCTCGAGCGACGGTGCGGAGACGAGCGCGAGGAGCCTCGTCGCGCGGGAGAGCATCTCGGTCGTCACCCGAAGAGCGTCCTCGATCTCGTCGCGCATGCCTCGGAGGTCGACTCCGAGCCCGTCCGGCCGCCCCTCCAGCGTCGCGACCAGCTCTTCGGCATAGAGGCGGTAGCCGCTCTCGGTCGGCAACCGGCCCGCGGAGGTGTGCGGATGCGTGAGGAGACCGAGCGACTCGAGCTCGGCCAGCTCGCCGCGAACGGTCGAGGGCGACACCTCGAGACCCGAGCGCTCGACGAGCGCTCGAGAGCCAACAGGTTGGCCGGTTGCGACGTGCTCCTCGACGACGCGCCGGAGAATCTCGCGTTTGCGGGCGGAAAGCAGCATCGGCTCCGATGGTAGCGACGGGTCCTCCCGGCAACCCGGTCAGAGGTGGACCTATGAAAAGCGGCCCGGGCGGACCCATAATGCTCTCGGGGAAGGACGAGGGAAGGGGGACCGTGCGGCGAATCTGGGGAGATCGCGGCATCCGGTCGACCGGGCGGACGAGAGCGGTCCGAAGCGATGGTCAGAGCGAGCGCGGCGCGTTGACCGTGCTGTTTGCCTTGGTGCTCCCGCTCATCCTCATCCTGAGCGTCCTCGTCGTCGATGTCGGCAACTGGTACGTCCATAGCAAGCGCCTGCAGACGCTCGTCGACGCCGGCGCGTTCGCCGGTGGGACGAAGTTCGTCGGTTGCTCGTTTCAGTTCGGCGACCCGGTGGCCGCGAATTCGGCGATCAAGGCCATGACGCTCGGCTACTCGGGCGACACATTCCGCGACCCGGCGACGCTGAACCTGCAAGAGCAGGAACCCGACGATGTACGGGTCGTGCTGAACAGCAAGCGGTACTGGGCGAATGGCGATCCGCCGACAGGAGTCGGCCTAGACGACACGCTGGACCACGACAACAACCCGCTAACTGCCGGAGACCCGTGCAGCTCGAAGACGCTCGACGTCAAAGCCACCGACGACGACGCGCCGCTTCTCTTCGGCTTCCTCCCCTTCGTAGCGGATCCGAAGAAGAAGGCGAGAGTCGAGATCCGGCAGATCAAGGAGCAGATGGGAATGCTGCCCTGGGCGGTTCCCGAAATCGACCCGGCTGCGGTGGCAGCGATTTTCGTCGACGAGAACACGGGCGACGTTCTCGACTGGCAGCTCCTGATGAAGGATGAGAACTACGACCCGAACAAGGACTTGGACGGCAAACCGGCCACCAATCCCTTCCCTCTCACCCTCTCAGCATGGGTAACGCCAGAACCCCGAGCCTGCCCCGAGCCCTCATGGGGTTGCGTCCCTATTCCATTCGAGAACACGGGCGTCGTGATCCTCGTGAGCAAGGAGGATGACGATCCGAGCCTGTCCACAGGAGGACCGGGAACGCTTACGACGATCTGCTCTCAGGCGCCCAATCTCGTCAAGTGCTACGCGGGCGACGGCAACCAGGACGGCCTCTCGTTCATCCATGGCTGGGGCGCGCCTCTCGGCGATCCGGCTGCGCCACGGATCAGGAACGTCAGCCTCATAGGCGAAACCTGTTCCGACGACATTTCGGCACCGTACTTTCTCCTAACGGGCGACTGCGACGTCGGTGCTTCGGCAGTCATCGACTTCGGCGTCAATGGCGACCCGACCCGCCCTCCCCCGGCAGGGATCGACGCCACGGTGAAGCTTAGGGGGCCGGGATGTGGCGGCCAGGGCTGCACGATGACGTACTCGGGGCAGGCGGGTCTCACCGAGAGCATCTGGAACGCCTCGGGCGGGTTCCTCGATACCGCGTCCGGAAGGTCCACATTTTCGATCGCTTGGGCGACGAAGCTCACGGATGGGAGCACGCACGCCGGCACGTTCGGAAGCGTCGCCAACCCCTACGTCGCCGACGACGCCTCGGGCCCGGTGCTCTACCTCGATCTCGAAACCGCCGACTCCGGGGTGCTGGACCCCAACTCCCGCGAGAGCGGCCCGGAGCGGAGCGTCATCGTCACCGTCGGCCTCAACAGGCCGCTTCAGATCCGCGATCCGTTCGAGGACCCGGTTCTTCTTCGGTACGCGAGCCCCTCCGGGAGCCTCAACCAGGCGCTCGATTGCGACGCGGGAATCACATTCACCCAAGAGATCATCGACGGCTGCCAGACCACCTACGGGCTGAACTTCGACGACTTCGACAAGGACGGCGCCAAGGAGTGGGATGACATCACCTGTGCCGACTACCCGAGTCCGAGCGATCTACCGCCGGCAGCGTCCACCGCCGACGTGCCGAACTGCATCGCTGCCAAGACCGGTGATGTCATCGCGTTCACGAAAGGGCTCAAAGCCCGGTTCGAAACGCCCACCTGTACACCGAACAACTGGCCGGAAGACCAACCTCCAGCGGGCCGCGGGATGGAGGACGCGGCTGTCCTGAGCGACTTCTTCACGAATCACGACTTCGCAAACGACCCCCGCTATGTGACGCTCATCATCACTGACATCACGGCGTTCGAGGGCTCGGGCAGCACGAACCTCCCGATCAAGTACTTCGCCGGCTTCTACGCAACAGGTTGGGACGTCAGTGCGCAGACGTCCGGCTGCCCCGGGGAAAACGATCCGCACCCACTGTTCGGCTCGACGTACAAGAAGTCCAAGGACAATGGCGACGTCTGGGGGCACTTCGTCAACATCGTCATCTTCTCGGCGAACGGTCGCCCGAACGATCCGCTCTGCAACTTCGATGAGGTGGGTACCTGTATTGCAGTGCTCGTCGAGTAGGGCGCGCGGCTTGGAATCAGGCTGACGCGAGCTCGACGAGCTCGGCCGTCACCGCACCACCCAGGAACCGCCCTCGGCAGGTGAGGCGCAACGCGTCGCAAGCGCCGTTCGAGATCAGCTCCACGAGCCCGTTCGCGGCAAGTCGTTCGAGAGCGACATGATCGAGCGACTCGTTGACTTCGGCGGTGGCCAGCGGCTCGTCCAGCCGCAGCCCGAGCATGAGACGCTCGCATGCCTGCGTCTGCGCGTCGAGGACTTCGACCTCGCGCCGTGGCGACGCTCCCGCCGAGAGCGCGTCCACGTATGCGCTGAGCCCGGGGAGGTTGCGGCGGCGGACGCCCGCCACGGTCGACACCGCCCCCACGCCGACGCCCAGGTAGTCGCTCCCGCGCCAGTACGCGAGGTTGTGCTGAGCACGGAGATCCCTGCCGCCAGCGCGGTCGGGCTCGACGCAAAAGTTGGCGGTCTCGTACCAGCGGTACCCGGCAGCGGTCAGCGTGTCGACGACCGCCTCGAAGTAGCCCTCCATGGCCTCGGCCTGCCGCTCGAGCTCGCCCCCATGCGCGTGCGTGAACCGAGTCCCGGGCTTCGCCTCGAGCTCGTAGCACGAGAGGTGCTCAGGCTCGAGCGAGAGAGCGTCGGCCAGGTCGGATGCGAGATCGGCGGCGCTCTGGCCGGGGATCCCGTACAGCAGATCGAGTGAGATGTTGTCCAATCCGGCATCACGAAAAAGGTACACTGCCCGGCGGACGTCGTCAGGCTGGGCCCTTCGCTCCAGCACACGGAGAAGATGGGGGCGGAAGCTCTGGGCGCCGAGCGAGACGCGATTCACACCGCCCTCGCGCAAGAGATGCGCCAGGTCGGGCGTGACGGTCTCGGGATTCGCTTCCACGGTGAGCTCGTCCGCAGCGGGAAGCGCGGCGAGGAGCCGGGCCAGCTCTTCAGGCTCCGTGAACGTCGGCGTGCCGCCTCCGAGAAACACCGTGTCGAGACGGTCTGCGAGCACGTCACCCTCGAGCGCGAGCTCGGCGAGCAGGGCGTCCACGTAGGCGCGGTGCTGCGCCTGCCGACCCACCACGGTGACGAAATCGCAATAGCCGCAGCGATGCGCGCAGAAGGGCAGGTGCACGTAGAGGTGCCGAACGCGGCTCAACGCTTCCGCTCCGACTCGAGGTTCAGCACTGCGAGGAAGGCCTCCTGGGGGACCTCCACCCCGCCGACCTGCTTCATCCGCTTCTTGCCCTTCTTCTGCTTCTCGAGGAGCTTCCGCTTGCGCGAAATGTCCCCGCCGTAGCACTTCGCGAGCACGTCCTTCCGACGGGCCTTGATCGTCTCGCGCGCGATGACACGCGATCCGATCGCGGCTTGCACCGGAACGTCGAACATCTGCCGTGGGATCTCCTTCCGCAGCCGCTCGACGAGCTGACGGCCGCGGTCGTAGGCAGCGTCGCGATGCACGATCAGCGACAGCGCATCGACCTGCTCGCCGCCGACGAGGATGTCCACGCGGGTGAGATCCCCCGGCTGAAACCCGGCGAGGTCGTAGTCGAAGCTCGCGTACCCCCGGGTTCTCGACTTCAGCTGGTCGTAGAAGTCGTACACGATCTCGCCCAGGGGAAGGGCGTAAGAGAGGAGCACCCGCTCCTCGCTCAGGTACTCGAGGTGGTCGAAGCTCCCTCGACGCTCGTTGGCGAGCTCCATCACGGGGCCCACGTAATCCTTCGGGACGATCACAGACGCCTTGACGTACGGCTCCTCGACGAGGTCGACCTCGACGGGCATCTCCGCGGGGTTGTGCACCTCGATGACATCGCCGCTTCGCTTCGTCGCGCGATAGGCGACCGTCGGCGCCGTGATGAGCAGATCGAGATCGAACTCGCGCTCGAGCCGCTCGCGAACGATCTCCATGTGCAGCAGGCCGAGGAAGCCGCAGCGGAAGCCGAAGCCGAGCGCCTGCGACGTCTCGGGCTCGTAGGAGAGAGACCCATCGTTCAGCTTGAGCCGCTCGAGAGCGTCCCTCAGCTCCGGATACTCATCGGAGTCGGTCGGGAAGATCCCGGCGAAGACCATCGGCTTCACCTCCTTGTACCCGGGAAGCGGCTCGGCAGCCGGTCGCCGTCGCGAGGTCAGCGTGTCGCCCACCCGCAGGCGGGACACGTCCTTGAGACCGGTGACGACATAGCCCACCTCGCCCGCGCCGAGCGCGGTGACGGGCTCCCGCACCGGCGACATGACTCCGAGCTCCTCCGCCTCGAAGGAGGTTCCCTGAACCATCGCGCGCAGCGGCTCTCGCGTCTCGAACCGACCGTCGACGACGCGAACGAACGCGACCACGCCCCGGTACTGGTCGTACGACGAATCGAAGACGAGAGCGCGCGCAGGCGCTCCGGGATCTCCGGAGGGAGGCGGAATCCTCTCGACGATCGCGTCGAGGACCTCGTCCACGCCCTTTCCCGTCTTCGCAGAGATGCGGAGCACGCGCTCGGGCGACTCCCCGACGAGCTGGGCGAGCTCGGCCGCGGCCGCGTCCGGATCTGCCTGCGGAAGGTCGATCTTGTTCGCGACCGGCACGATCTCGAGGTCGTTGTCGAGCGCGAGGTACGCATTGGCCAGCGTCTGCGCCTCGATTCCCTGAGACGCGTCGACGAGAAGAAGCGCTCCCTCACAGGCCTGGAGGGATCGAGAGACCTCATAGCTGAAATCGACGTGGCCGGGGGTGTCGATCAGGTTGAGGAAGTGGTCGCGCCAGCGAACTCGCACTGCCTGGGCCTTGATCGTGATCCCGCGCTCGCGCTCGAGGTCCATCGAGTCCAGAAGCTGCTCCCGCATCTCACGCTCGGAGACTGCGCCTGTCAGCTCGAGGATGCGATCCGCGAACGTCGACTTGCCGTGGTCGATGTGCGCGATGATCGCGAAGTTGCGGATCCGCTCCAGCTCCATAGAGATTCAGCGCCGCTCGGTGGGATCGAGGCGCCGGGCTCGCAACAGTAGCAGTGCCTCCAGCTCTCGAATCCCGAGTGCTCGCGCGACGCCGGCGTAGACGAGCCCGGCTGCGACCAGGGCGGCGCCGAGGGAGACGATCTGGGCGACAGTAGAGCGTCCGAGCCAATCGTCGAGGCCGTACCAGACGCCGAGCGCGCTCGCGGCTCCTGCCGCGCCGGCGACCGCGATGCGAGCAACGACCGCGATCGTTCGACCGACGTGCTCGAGGCCGACTCGACGTCGCATCAGCACGAGGAGCGCCGCGGCACCCAGGACGTTCACCGTCGCAGTCGCGAGCGGGATTCCCCAGATGCCGAGGCGATAGAAGACCGCATCGAGCGCCGCATTCAGGCCAACAGTGCCCAACGCGATCGAGGTCGGAATCCAGTTCGACTGGATGGCGTAGAAGCTGCGGTTGAGCAACAGCATCCAGCCGTTGAAGACCAGCCCGACCGAGAACGCCTGCAGGCAGTCGGCGACCACCGTGGTGTCGCTCGACGTGAACTCTCCCCGCTCGTAGACGAGCCTCACGATCGGGTCTGCGAGCGCGAGCGAGACGAGGCACGCGGGGACGAGCAGGAACGCGATCTGCCGAAGGCCTCCGTCCAGCGCGCGACGGAGCCCGGCCTCCTCGCCGCGAGCCGAGAGTCGGGCAAGCGTCGGGAAGAGGACGGTGACGACGGCAACGCCGAAGAGGCCCTGAGGAAGCATGTACAAACGGAAGGCTTTGTCGATTGCCGTCGGCGCGAGCTCGGGATCGAGCAGCCTCGACGCGAACAGCATGTCGACGAAGAAGCTCACGTTGATGAGCCCGATCGTCAGCGTCACCGGGAGCATCAGTTTGAGCACACGTCGAACAGCCGGATCGCGCCAGTCGACGACCATCGTCAGCGAGCCGTCGAGCCGTCGTAACCAGGGAACCGGCAGGAGGAGCAAGACGACCGTGCCGAGAACCACCACCGCCGCGTAGAGATAGAGCTCGGCGCTCTCCTCCTCGACCCGAGGGATGCCGAGAACGAGTCCGAGAATGATCGCGAGGTTCCAGGCGACCGGAGCCAGGGCCGGCAGCGCGAAGTGGTGATACGTGTTCAGGATCCCGACGACGATCCCCGAGAGCCCGAGCAGCACGACCGTCGGGAACAACACCCGCGAGAGGCCGACCGCGAGATCGAAGTCGCCTCCGGGATCGCCGAAGGGCCGCATGATGAGCGGCGCGAGCAGGATGAAGAGCGCCGTCACCGCTCCGAGGCCCAGGAGCGTCAGCCAGAGGAGCGTCGAAGCGACGCGCCACGCACGCTGTTTCTCCCCCCGCTCGAGCAGCTCGCTGAAGACCGGGACGAACGCACCGGAGAGCGCAGCGTCGGCGACCAGAGCACGAACGAGGTTCGGGATCTGGATCGCGATCGTGAAGGCGTTGATCTTTCCCGCGACGCCGAAGTAGTAGGCGCTGACCATCTCCCGCACCAGGCCGAGCACGCGCGACACGGCGGTGGCGAGCGAGAACACGGCCGCCGAGCGCGCGATGCGTCGGCTGTGACCGGACTCCTCTGATAGAGGCGACATCTGCGTTTCTGGCGTTTGCTCCATGGGTTGTCCGGGGCGATTCTCACAGTAGGTCCTGCTACCATCGCCCGGCCCGAGAGCTGTCGGGCGTTTTCTCGCTCGGCACCTTTACACCCGTGGCAAACATCAAGCAACAGAAGAAGCGCGTTCGGATCCAGGCGCGGCAGCGTCTGGAGAACCTGCGCTACCGCTCGACGATCAAGACGCTGACGAAGCGGCTCGAGGTCGCCGCCAGTGACGGCGACGCCGAGCGCATCGCGACCGAGCATCGAGAGCTCGTCCGCACGATCGACCGCGCGGCAACCCGCGGCGCGCTGCATCGGAACACCGCAGCCCGGAAGAAGTCGCAGGCTTCGAAGATCGCCGCCGGCGCTCCTTCGTAGAGCGCCACACAGGTTGGTCGAGGCGAGGCAAGCCTCGGCCCCTTACAGCGTGCGGGGCGACGTGCCAGGGCGATGCGTCAGATCGACGAGCGCGCGCTGGACTTCGAGATCGGGCGCGAGCTTGCTCTTGCCCTTGAGAGCGCCGTCGAGCTCCGCGAAGCGAACCGTCGCATCGCGAAGCTCTTCCTGTGAGAACGCCTCAGCCTGGCCGTAGAGCTTCTGTACATAGAAAGGATTCATCTTGAGCTTCCCTGCGGCTTCTTTCGAGCGAACGCCTTCGCCCGCGAGTCGCTTCACCGAGCGAAGCCGGCTCAGATGGCTCCCCAGCGCACCGGCGAGCCGAGCCGCGGTATCGCGCCGCGTCTTCGACTCGCGCTCAAAGATGGTCTCGCTCGCCTCCAGGGCACGAGCGGAGTCGCGGGCGGCCCACGCGTCCGTCAGGGCAAAGATCGGCACTTCAGCCGACGCCGCGCACAGCATCTCGACTTCGCGCTCGCCGATCGGCTCGCCTGCTGCCCAGGTGGAGAGCTTGTCGACCTCCTGGGAGAGCGCATGCAGATCCTCGCCGACGAGTTGGAGGAGCAGCGCGCACGCCTCCGGCTCAGCACGGACATCCCGCTTCGCGAACTGCTCGGCTATCCAGCCCTGGATCGCCTTCTTCGCCACCGCAAACTCGAGAACGGAGCCCGCTTTCGCGCAGTTTTTCCAGAGCGCGGTGGTTTTCTTGACGTCTTCGCCGACAAGGGCGATCACCGTCGCCGGGGCGGGACTCGCGAGATACGTCGACAGGGCGTCGGCATCCGCGGCTTTCCATCCACCCTTGCGACGGCCGTCGGAGTCGCGTCGCCCGTCGACGTCCTCGACGACGACGAGCCGCGCGTCGCCGAACAGGCTGCCCGCGTTGCACAGCGCCACGGCGGCCTCGGCCGAAGTCTCGAGCGCGCTGACGACATCCGTCGCCTCCGGCACGAAGTGCCCACGCAGACGCCCGAGCGCGGTGTCGATCTTGGGACGGTCGCTGCCGGTGAGGAGGTAAACGGGCTTGTCGGGGGCGTCCGCCACACCCGCAACATTAACCCTCCGTTCGAACCCGAATTCGGCGGCCGTCCGACTCGATGACCACGCGGCGCTGCGTGTCCGTGCGATAGAGGGCGAGGCCAGGAACGGTGGTGAGGGCCGCAAGCGTCTCGGGGCGCGGATGCCCGTAGTCGTTGTTCCGGCCGGCGGAGATCACTGCGACCTTCGGTCTCAGGACGCGCAGCTGCTCTTCGAGACCTGGGTCGACGGAACCGTGATGCGCGACCTTGAGAACCTCGAAAGCCCCCAGGCGGAGACGCGCGGTGACATCAGACTCGGCGTCTGCAGGGAGGAACACATCGGTTTCTCCGTATGACGCCGAGAGGACGGTGGCATTGAGGTTGGGATCCTCCGACGGGAGCCCCGGATCCGGAGGCCAGAGGACGCGAAGCACGAGCCCGCCGGCTTTGAACTCGGAGCCCGAGCGAATGATGCGAATTGGCACGCCGCGCCCCCGAGCCGCGGCGATCGCCTCCTCGCGCTCCGGCCCGGTCGCCGCCAGCTCCGGGTCGAGCACGACTCCCACGTGAAACTGCCGAATCACATCCGCAGCGCCTCCCACGTGGTCTCGCTGCGGATGGGTGAGGACGACCGCCGAGAGTGACCGGATTCCCATTCTCCGCAGTTGCCCTGCGACGTTCGCCTCGGGCGGCCCTTGATCGACCAAGAGCCTCGCGCTCGGCGTCTCCAACAGAACGGAGTCGCCCTGCCCCACGTCGAGAAACGTGACCCTGAGACCGGCGGGCGCGTGCCATGCCGGTGGGGGCCGGAGTGACCACGCGCTTGCCGCGGCGACGATCACCAGACCGGCCGCGGCGAGCGCGACTGCAGAGCCGGGACCGGACAGCCTCGTCCGGGTCTGCCGCGTTCCGACCCAGACCACTCCGAAAACGAGCGCCGCGGCCAGCGCAGTGCGGGGGCCGACCTGCGCACCGGGCAAGGAGCCGAAGACCCGAGCCACGAGCTCGAGCCACGCGGCGGCCCATCCAGCTAGCCAGGCGAGTGCGGTCGCGGCTTCCGGAGACAGCGGATCGGCGGCCGCGGCGAGCAGCCCGAGGCCGAGGACGGCCGGTGCCGCCGGAAGTGCGACCGCGTTCGCGGGAACGGTGTAGACCGGGGCTTCGCCGAAGTGGAAGAGAACGATCGGCGCGGTCACCACCCCGCAGACGACGGCGACGCCGAGCACATCGACAACTCGGGCTGGCAAGGGGTAGCCCTCTAGGCGCGCGCGCAGCCGTGGAACGCCGAGAAAGATTCCGGCGACAGCCGCGAACGAGAGCTGAAAGCCCGGATCGAGCAACGACGTCGGGGCCCACGCCAGCAGCACCAGCGCCCCAAGCGCAAGGAAGTGCCAGCGGTCGCGCGGTCTTGCGGCCAGCCACGCGAGTGACGCCAGCGCACCGGCGACTCCCGCGCGGATCACGGAAGGCTGCCAGCCAACCGCGAGAACGTACGCCGCGATCGCGCCCAGCGTCGCGAGCTCCCGGACGACCTTGGATAGCCGGAGCAGCCAGCCGAGCCCGTAGACGCCGAGGGCGAGGAAGGCGACGTTTTGGCCGGAGACGGCGAGCAGATGCGCGAGCCCGGACGCCCGGAAATCCTCCCGGACGGGCTCCGCCAGCCCCTCGTC
>JACDCN010000289.1 GCA_013817555.1 Actinomycetota bacterium | reverse complement strand
CGAGCGGGCAGGTTGGGATGTCGAGCGCAACGGGCTCAGCGGCGGACCGTGTGTCCGCGTCTTCGTCGGTGGGAAGCGCCATGTGACCGTCGATCGCGCTTTGCGCCTCCTCGGGCTCGGCACCGAGTCGACCGTGGCGGTGACGGTGGATGACCAGGGTCGAATGCGCCCAAAGGCTCTGGAGGTCGCACTTGCGCAGCACGAGGGCCCGGCGATCGTGTGCGCGCAGGCGGGCGAGGTGAACACCGGCGCCTTCGACGCGCTGCCGGAGATCGCAGAGCTTGCCAGGACTGGCGAAGCTTGGCTCCATGTCGACGGCGCCTTCGGGCTCTGGGCCGCCGCCTCACCCGCGCTGCGCCACCTCGTCGAGGGAGTCGCTGAGGCGGACTCGTGGGCGACCGACGCGCACAAGTGGCTCAACGTCCCGTACGACTGTGGTCTCGCGTTCGTTGCCCACCCGGACGCCCACCGCGCGGCCATGGCGATGACGGCCGAGTACCTCGTCGCGGACCCGAACGCAGCTCGCGATCAGATGGACTGGACACCCGAGTTCTCGCGTCGCGCCCGAGGACTGACGGTCTATGCGGCGCTCCGCTCCCTCGGTACGTCGGGCGTCGCCGCGCTCGTCGAGCGTTGCTGCCGGCATGCGATGCGGTTCGCGGAGCAGCTCGGACGGCTGCCCGGTTGCGAGATCCTGAACGAGGTCGTCCTGAATCAGGTGCTCTTGCGTTTCGGTGACGACGAGATGACCCACGCGGTCCTCGAAGCCGTGCAACAAAGCGGCGAGGCGTGGATGAGTGGGACGACCTGGGACGGCCGCTTCGCAATCCGGATCTCGGTCTCGAACTGGCGGACCAGCGACGAGGACGTCACGCGTACCGTCGCCGCCTTCCAGCGGTCCGTTGCTGCGGCCGGGTAGCTATTCCTCGGCGGGCTGAGCAACGGCGCGATCGGCGATCTCGGCCACGACGGTGGGATCCGCGAGCGTGGTCGTGTCTCCAAGAGGTCTTTCCTCCGCCACGTCGCGGAGCAACCTGCGCATGATCTTTCCCGAGCGGGTCTTGGGAAGTTCCGGCGTGAAGACGATGTTCGCGGGCTTCGCGATGGGGCCGATCTTCACGGCGACGTGATTGCGGAGGACATCGAGCATCTCCACCGAGGCCTCCTCGCTGCCCTTCAACGTCACGAACGCGACGATCGCCTGTCCGGTGAGCGAATCCGCGCGCCCGCAGACCGCGGCTTCCGCCACGCTCGGGTGATCCACCAGCGCGGACTCGACCTCGATCGTGGAGATCCGATGCCCGGACACGTTCATGACGTCGTCCACCCGCCCGAGCAGCCAGAAGTCGCCGTCCTCATCGACCCGGGCGCCGTCGCCCGCGAAGTACATGCCGGGGAAGCGCTCCCAGTAGGTGGCACGAAAACGCTCGTCGTCTCCGAAGATCCCACGCGTCATCGCGGGCCACGGACGCTTCAGCACCAGGTAGCCGCCTCCGCCCGGGCCGACCTCCTGCCCGCGATCGTCGACGACAGCCGCCTCGACCCCGGGAAACGGTTTCGTCGCGGCGCCTGGCTTGGCCGTGGTCACACCTGGTAGTGGGGTGAGCATGATCATCCCGGTCTCCGTCTGCCACCACGTGTCGACGACGGGAAGACGGTCTGCGCCGATGTGCTCGCGGTACCAGATCCACGCTTCCGGGTTGATCGGCTCGCCGACGGTTCCGAGCAGCCGCAGGGACGAGAGGTCGTGCTGTTCCGCGTGCTCCGGCCCCCACTTCATGTGGGCGCGAATGGCCGTCGGCGCCGTGTACAGGATCGTGACGCCGTAGCGCTCGACGATGTCCCACCAGCGGTCCTTGTCGGGGAAGTCGGGAGTGCCCTCGTAGAGAACGCTCGTCGCCCCGTTGCACAAAGGCCCGTAGACGATGTAGCTGTGCCCCGTGACCCAGCCGATATCCGCGGCACACCAGAAGACGTCGGTGTCGGGCTTCAGGTCGAAGACGTAGTGGTGCGTCGTCGCCGCGCCGACCAGGTAGCCCGCGGTCGTATGGGCGATCCCCTTCGGCTTCGCGGTCGTACCGCTCGTGTACAGGAGATAGAGGAGATCTTCCGAGTCCATCGGCTCGCAGGGACACGAGGCAGCGTCCGAGGACTGGCCCTCGACGAGCTCGGACCAGCTGATGTCGCGCCCCTTCGTCATCGGCACCTCGGCGCGCGTGCGCTGGCCGACGACGACCTTCCTCACCCCCGGGCAAGACTCGAGCGCCTCGTCTGCGTTCTTCTTGAGCGGAACTGTCTGCCCACGGCGCCAGCCCTCGTCCTGGGTCAGGAGGATCTCGCAGCGCATGTCGTTCAGCCGATCCGCCAGCGCTTCGGCGGAAAAGCCTCCGAAGACGACGGTGTGCGGCGCCCCTAGGCGCGCGCACGCGAGCATCGCCACCGGTAGACCCGGCCCCATGCCCATATAGATGCCGACCGGGGTGCCCTTGCCCACGCCAAGCGCCTTCAACCCGTTCGCGGACTTGACCACCTCCTCGAGGAGCTGGGAGTACGTAATCGGCGCGCGCTCTCCGACCGGCTCTCCTTCGAAGTAGTAGGCGACCCTCTCCCCGAGTCCGGCCTCGACGTGACGATCGAGGCAGTTGTAGGCGACGTTGATCTTCCCGCCGAGATACCACTTGGCGTAGGGGAGCTCCCACTCGAGCAGGGACGAGAACGGCTCGAACCAGGTGACGCGCTCGCGTCCTTCCCGCTCCCAGAACTCCTCGAAGGGGATGTCGTAGATGTCGGCCTTCGCATTCGCCTGCTCGGAGAACTCCTCGGGAGGCGGATACCGGCGCTCTTCGGCGAGGAGCGTCTCGATTGCCGGATCAGTCACGCCGTGACCTCCTGCTAAAGCTCGCAGGATCCAGAGCGCGAAGAGGACAGCCCAAGCGGGAGTCGCCGACGGTCGGGACGTTCACGGCCGCCGATCCTACCCCGCCTGGATAGAGTCACAAGCAGTGGACGCTGACCTTCGCACGCTCCGCGAGCGGCTCGCCGAGATCTCGGATCTCGGGCGCATGTTCTTCCTGGGCCTCTGGGATCAGCGCGTGAAGATGCCGACACTCGGCGGTCCGGCACGGTCGGAGGCGGTCGCGACGCTCGGTCGCATCGCCCACGAGAAGCTCGTCGACGGCGAGATCGGAA
>JACDCN010000288.1 GCA_013817555.1 Actinomycetota bacterium | reverse complement strand
GACGAACGGCGCGAGTTCCTCCACTCGTGTCGCGTCTACCGCACCGTCGACGGTTTTGCTGGGCAGCCCAACGAGCGCTGGGTACGCGAGGCGCTTGCCGGCACGCATGCCGACTGACGCGACCCGGGCCGACGTGCAGCGCCTGTTTACGGAGGGCGCGCAGTTGGTCGAGGTGTTGCCGCCTGCTGAGTACGAGGAGGAGCACCTCCCCGGAGCGATCAACTTGCCGCTCAAAGAGCTGTCCCGGCAGGCGGCACGACGACTCGACCGCACGCGGCCCGTGATCGTCTACTGCTACGACACGACCTGAGACATGTCACCGCGAGCCGCGTGGCGGCTCGAAGCTCTCGGGTTCTCGCACGTCTACGACTACGTGGCCGGCAAGGTCGACTGGGGAGCCGCCGGCCTACCGCGAGAAGGCACCGCCACCACCGAGGAGACCATGGGCGAGGTGGCCGACGCGAACGTGCCGACCTGCCGCCTTGCCGAGCGACTCCGGGACGTGCAGGAGCGCGTGCGCGCGACCGACTGGGACACCTGCATCGTCGTCAACGAGGAGCAAGTCGTGCTTGGTCGCCTCGGGCGAAAGGCGCTCGCCGAGACCGCCGATGTGATCGTCGAGGAGGTTATGGCGGAAGGGCCGAGCACCGTGCGACCAACCGCGACGCTCCGAGAGACGCTCGAACGCCTCCGACCGAAGGGGAACACCACAGCGCTCGTCACGACAAGCGACGGCCGCCTCGTTGGAGTTGTCTGTCTCGATCGGTAGTTTGGCTCGACCTCCGCGTCGTACCCGCTCAAGTTAGCCAAACAACTTTGAATTTCGATGGACGATCTGCGAGCATCGCTCCGAATTGCGGTACCGCGATGGGTTACCTCAGCTTGGCGGCGCGCTGTTCATGACGGACGGCGGTATCGAGACGACGCTCATCTTCCACGAGGGCTTTGAGCTACCCGAATTTGCGGCCGTCGACTTGCTCCGAAGCGAAGAGGGCACCGAGGCGCTCAGGAGCTACTACGCCCGATATGCCGAGCTCGCTGGCGACCTCGGCATCGGTTTCGTGCTCGAGAGCCCAACGTGGCGGGCAAGCCCGGCGTGGGCTGCGCGCCTGGGCTACTCGGCCCGAGAGCTGGATCGACTGAACCGCACCGCGATCGCGCTGTTGGAAGAGATCCGCGACCGGTACGAACGCCCCAGGTCGCCGTTCGTGATCAGCGGCTGTGTCGGCCCCCAAGGGGATGGCTACGCCCCTGAGGAAGTGCTCTCCGCTGATGCTGCTGAGAGCTACCACCACACCCAGATATCCACCTTTGCGGAGACGTCCGCCGACATGGTGACGGCGATAACGATGACCTACGCTGCCGAGGCGGTTGGGATCGTCCGCGCGGCGTCGAGGGAGGGGCTACCCGCCGCAATCTCGTTCACCCTCGAAACGGACGGTCGACTCCCGAGCGGCCAACCTCTCGGCGAGGCGATCGACCAGGTTGACGAAGAGACGCAGCAAGGGGCTGCGTACTTCATGATCAACTGCGCCCACCCCACTCACTTCGAGCACATCATCGAGCGGGAGGCGCCGTGGCTCGCGCGCGTGCGTGGGGTGCGTGCGAACGCGTCGACAAAAAGCCACGCAGAACTAGACGAAGCAACGACGCTTGACGACGGCGATCCGGAAGATCTGGCGAGGCGCCACGGTCAGTTACGGGCGAGCCTCGCGAACCTCAACGTGGTAGGCGGCTGCTGCGGCACCGACCACCGACACGTGGAGGCGATCTGCCGCACGCTGCTGAGCTGAGTTCGGAAGCGTTCAGGCCGACATTCCCGGAACTGCCCAGGGAGTTTGCGCTCACACGCGCTCGGGGTGCATTCCGGAACACTCGCCCACGCGAGAGGTCGACCTGCCCGGTGCCCGTGCTACCGGGGCCAGCCCTCACCCATGGGGTTAATAGCTGAAGACGGTCGTGTCGTCTCCGGCCCATTCCCATAGGGGAGTGGCTCCCACGACCTTGGTGTTTGCGACCTTCTCGTCGTCGGACAGACCGCGCGAGTTGAGACAGATCGGGCAGAGCCATAGCTCGCCGCCGGCGTCAGCGAATTGCTGGAAGAGCCGCTCCAACGGTGGGCAGCCTTCGCATGCCTCGCCTTTCGCCTCGCCGGGCAGGCCGAGCCGAACCGCGTCTTTCGTCGCCCAGATCACCACCTGCTTGCCCTGATCGATCGCTGCGGTGGCGACGAGGAACGCGACCGTCACCCGCTCGGCATCCTCTAGTCCAGTCGCGAGGTTGATGAGGACCTTCGCGGGCATTTTCAGCTCCTTTTGTAAGCCTTGGTTGTTGTTCCGTTGGCCCCGAACTTGCGCGCTTTGCGGCGAGTGTCTTCGAACTTCGAGCGCTCGTAGGTCGCGACGAGGTTACCGGTTTCGATTCGCTCGAACCCGTGCTCCTCTAGGAGCTTTCCGTACTCTGCTTCCAGCAGAGCCCCTGCGATTCAGCCTGTCCAGAGGTCGATGTCGCGTTTGCCCTCGTCGCTGACGGGCTGCTGGATCGTCACGTCGGCGATCTGGATACGACCGCCTGGTCGGAGCACGCGGTGGATCTCCGAGAAGACGGCGTCTTTGTCGGGGACAAGATCGATCACACCGTTCGAAATCACAACGTCGAAGCTCATGTCAGCAAACGGAAGACGCTCGACCTCGCCCTCGACGAACTCGACGTTTTCGGCGCCCAATTCGACCGCAGCAGCCCGCGCCTTTTCGAGCATCTCCGCCGTCATATCGATCCCGGCAACGCTGCCCTCCGAACCAACCATCTGCGCTGCAATGAGCGAATCGGTACCCGCCCCACAGCCGAGGTCGAGCACCTGCTCCCCCGGCTTTAGCCTGCCGAGCGAGAACGGATTGGCCACGCCGGCGAAAGACTCGACCGCGCCCTCCGGTACACGCGCGAGCTCGGCTGGGTAATCGAGATCTTCAGCCCAGGCACGCCCGGTCGGGAAGACGAAATCCCGTTGCGGCTCCTGCGAAACCGAAGCGTAGGTCTTCTTGATCTCCCGCTTCAGAACTTCGACATCCACCCCGAGATCAGTAGCCACAGCATTACCTCCCGTTCGCAGACACACCCGCTCGCACCGCCGACAATACAAGCGCAAGTACCGGATTCCTATCCCTCCGGCTCAGGGTGCACTCCGGAACGCTGGCGCAAGCGACCGGCCCCTCAGCCG
>JACDCN010000287.1 GCA_013817555.1 Actinomycetota bacterium | reverse complement strand
AGACGGTTCGGTGCACGAGAAATCGCTCCGAGGCAGGCGTGTCTTCCCGATACCGGTACGCGAACGCCTCGAGCGCGCGGACACCTTTGTCCCGGGTTTCCCCGATTGCCGCGAGGAACAACGACTGCTCGACCCACGGCTGCGAGTCTGAAAGGAGATAGGCGCAGGTGACAAGCACCGCGTCGTCCGAGGCCGGACCCGCGGGCAGATCGGCGGCGCGGGGGAAGAGCTGCGAGGGGCCGTACTGCATAGAGCCGAGTACGCGCCCGTCGTCATCTCGGTAGATCGTGCCCCACGCGCCCCACTCCGACTCGGCTCGCTCGACCCACTTCCGCTTTTCGGGCTCACGGTTCCCCCGCGTCTGCCACCAAACGCAGGCCTGACAGACGGAGGGAGCGGTCTCGAGCGTAGCCCCCGTAAGCCCGACAAGGCGGGACGTCATCGCCTGGGCGGGGGCGGGCTCACGGCGCCGACGACGACCTCGACCGACGCCGGCGCGACGTTCGCCATCCGCTCGAGGTACTCCGAGACGCGCCGCTGCACCTCCTTGCCGACCTCTGCGGAGCTGTGTCCCCACTCGAGCTCGAGATTGAGTTCGATCGCCAGCGTGTCCTCGTCGCCTGAGACGGAGACTGACTTGCCACGGTGGAGCGGGCCGCTCGCGAGGCCAACGACCCCGCTGACCCCTAAAGCGGCGTCGGCGGCGTACCGCGCGAGCACGTCTGCCGCGATGAGGGGCCGCTGCTGCTGCATCACTTCGATCGTACAACCAGCTCGGTGACCTCGGGCCGAGCGAAGAAGCGGAACGGCACGAATGTCGTCCCCAGGCCGGGAGAGACGTGGAGCGACGTCGAGCCGTATCGGTACACGCCCCGGACGTCTCGTATCCGTGGATGGGCGAGGTTGAGCCTGCCACCGGGGAACGGCAGGACGATCTGGCCGGCGTGGTAATGCCCGGCGAGGATCAGCTCGAACGACCCCGGAGGAATCCGTCTTGCGATCCCTGGAAAGTGGCAGAGGAGGATTCGGAGCGCTGCGTCGCGATCCACGAGCAGGTGCGGCTCGGCGCGTCGCAGCGCATAGGTGCCTGGGGCTACGCCGGCGATCTGAACGCGCTGCCCGCACAGCTCGACCTCGACCGCCTCGTCTCCGAGCACGACCACGCCTTCGAGCGCGGCGAACACCGCCGGATCGACGCGCTGTGAGAACGGGTCGCGGCTGTCAGCGAAGTCGTGGTTCCCGAGGACGACAAGGCAGGGGCCAAGCTCCCCCAGCAGTCGCTCGAGCTCGGGAAGCCCCGCCTGTCGAGCGAGAAGATCGCCGGTCACGCACACAAGCTCGGGACGGCGCCCCGCGACCCACGTCACCGCTTCGTCCACCGCTCTCCGGCCTCGTGAGGGCATGCCGAGGTGGAGGTCGGACAGATGGGCGATACGCAGACCGTCCAGCTCCGCCGGAACGCCCTCGACCTCGATCTCGAGCACCCGTTTCCTCACCCATCCCGCCTCGAACCAGCCCCACGCGAGTCCGCCGAGCACACAGAGGCCGACGGCGACGACGATCCAGAGAGCGATCACGTCGAGTCGACGAAAGCCAAGTCACAAGGTGTAACTTGGCCTGCTCTTCGGCGGAGTCTCAGACGGACAGCTTCTCGACGATGGGTGCGACGGAGACGACGTGGCGCTTGAACTTGAGATCGGCGCCGTCCAACCCCGCCGCGACGCCGATCAGCTGCGAGAGGTGGAGGATCGGCATCTGGAAGTCCTTCCCCGTCTGCTCGCGGAGCTTGAGCTGCCAGGCGTCCAGTGAGAGATGGCAGAGCGGGCACGGCGTCACCATCGCGTCCGCGCCGGCCTGCATCGCCTGCTCGATCGGCTGGATGAGCTCGGCGAGGGCGACCTCCTCCCGGGCCTGGATGATCGGGAAACCGCAGCATTTGATCTTGGCTGGATAGTCGATCGGCTCGCCGCCGCACGCCTCGATGATCCGCTCGAGTGACGAGGGCTTGTCCGGATCCTCGAAGCCGAGGAGCTTCGACGGGCGGAGGATCTGGCACCCGTAGAACGGCGCGATCTTGAGCCCTTTGAGACCCTTGTGCGCCGCCTGCTGGAGAAGCTCGTAACCCTCTCCGGCCGCGACCAGCCAGAGGAGGTGCAGGACCTCGACACCACCCGAATACGGCGGCGCGCCGACCGCCTCGAGGTTCTGGTTCACGCGCTCGAGGAGCGCGGCATCGCCCTTGAGCGCATGGTTCGCCTGTCGCAGGTTGAGCGTGCAGACGTTGCAGACAGTCATCAACGTGTCCGCACCCGTCTCCTCCGCATAGGCGAGGATGCGCGCGTTCAGGTGCAGGTAGAAGTCGGGCTCGGCCTCGTGGATGTCACCGGCGCCGCAGCAGGTGACGGACTCGAGCTCGATGAGCTCCAGGCCGACCTTCGGCGCGAGCGCCTGCGTCGAGATGTCGAGCTCCTTCGCCGAGAGCGCCGCCAGGCAGCCTTTGTAGTACGCGACGGTCCTCACGGGTGCGGGTTCTCCTGGCTGTCGGTCTTGGTGCTCTCTCCGGGGAGCGGCTGCGGCCTCGGAAAGGAGCCCTCGCCATATGCCTCCTGCCCCTCCTGCTCGTGCTCGAACTCGACCCGGGAGAGCGCATGCTCGACCTGCACGATTCCGGCCGCGCCGTCGCGGCCCTGCTGCTTGACGAGGTCGTAGAGAGCGCGCGCCTCCCCGACGTTCTCGGCGACATGCGGTGGCACGGGCGGCGGCACCTTCCCGCGCTTGAACAGCTGCATTGCGAACCCGATCTCCGTGATCGCGCTGACGACCCCCTGGGTCTTGGGCACGAGCTCGGTCTCGCGGAGCCAACCAGTCGTCTTCGCGGAGGTCACGAACCACTTCGCGTGCTTCGCGCCCATGTCCGTATCGATGCCCTTCTCCATCGCCTGCGCGCCCAGCTTTGCGATCGCGTCGCGCGGGTCGACGCCCTTCGGGCAGCGTTCCTGGCAGAAGTAGCAGCGGGTGCAGTCCCAGATCCCGTGCTCCTCCGAGTACGACTGGAGCCGCTCGACGTCGGCCTTGTCGCGGGCGTCGCCCACGAACCGCATGCCCTTGGCGAGCGCAGCCGGGCCGAGGAAGTCGGGGTCGGCCTCCATCGAGTTGCACTCGGAGACGCAGCAGCCGCACATGATGCAGAGCGACTCCTTGTGGATGACGTCCATCTG
>JACDCN010000286.1 GCA_013817555.1 Actinomycetota bacterium | reverse complement strand
TTCGAGCGCAGAGGATGCTCGATCGTCGCGCGCTCGGTGCCGTCTTTGAGCGCCGCGTAGATCCGGGCCGGATGCAGCGGGAAGTGCTCCCCGACGCGGCAGTAGTAGACCGCGATCCCCGTGTCCTGGCAGACGAGGTTCTTCTCGTCCTCCGCCACGTTCACATTGCGGAGGATCGTCTGCAGAACCCGCTGGCCGGTCACCGACGTCTCCGTCTCGGCCGCCCTCGCGAGCGCGTCTCGCAGATCCTGCGGGATGTCTTTCAGCGCCCACACGTAGAGATGTGCCGCGGCGTTTTCAACTGCGACGTCGAGGTCGGTCGTCGTCGCGGTTGTCACGTGCGCGCCTTCTCGGCCGCGGCCTTCCCGGCGCGCCGCCCGAAGACAGTGCACTCGAGGAGCGAATTTCCCATCATGCGGTTCCTCCCATGCGTTCCGCCGGCGATCTCGCCGCAGGCGAAGACGCCCTCGAGCGTCGTCTCAGCGTGCTCGTCGATCACAAGCCCGCCGTTCTGGTAGTGAAGGACGGGATAGGTGAAGATCTTCTCCGCGAGCGGGTCGATGCCGGCCCCGCGATAGCGGCGAAGCATGTACGGGAGCGAGATCTCGGCGTCTTCCTCGGAGATTCGCGTGGTGTCGAGCCAGACCGCGGGGCGACCGTCCGGGGTTAGAACACCCTTCCCCGTGCCCACCTCGTCGACGATCGCCTGCGAGACCGCGTCGCGCGCGCCGAGCGAATCCGTGAACTCCTCGCCGTCGGCGTTCAGGAGCACGGCGCCGTAGGCGCGGGTCGTCTCGGGGATCGAGTAGCCCTGCATCGTGTTCGGCCACGCTCCGCCGTTCGGGTGGTACTGAAGCGCGTCGAGATCCCGTGCCTCCGCGCCCGCATCGAGTGCGATCCGCGTCACTTCACCGGTCGCGTTCGGGTGGTTCGTGGAGAGCTCGCCCCGCGTCTCTGCCTCGTGGAAGCAACGCCCGCCCGCAGCGAGGATGACCGAAGCCGCATCGACGTCCGCAATCTCCTCGTTCTTCGTCTCGAAAGTGGCAGTCCAGCCGTTCTCCCGGGGCTGCAGGCAGACAAGCGCGTGGTGAGGGAGCTCGGTTCCCGCCCCGGATTCGTACGCCTCGCGGAGCGCCTTCGTGATCGCATGCCCGGTCCGGTCACCGACCTGCAAGAGACGGTGCCGGGTGGCGCCTCCACAGCGTGCGAGGCGATACCCGCCGTTCGAGCGAGTGAACTCGACGCCCAGCTCCTCGAGCCAATGGATCGCCGACGGGGCCTCGCTCGTCAGCACCTCGACGAGCCGCGGCTCGGCCGTCTCGTGCGAGCTCCGCATGACGTCCTCGGCATGGACCTCGGGCGAGTCGTCCTGACTGAACGCAGCCTGGATCCCACCCTGCGCCTTCGCGGAGTTACACGCTTGCAGCGTGGTCTTGGTCGCAAGCGCCACCCGCGCCCCCGTTCGCTCGGCCGAGACGGCCGCCGCCAGACCGGAGGCGCCGCTGCCGATCACGAGCACGTCGAAAGGTTCGCGGCTTCGCACAACGCTACATGTTAACGACTTTTCTTATTGCAGTCATTACCGGGTGTTATTCGTGAGCGTTGCCAAGACAACGGCTGTAGACTCGCGCGATGGGCACTCTGGCGGACGTCGTAACGCCGAACTTCATCACCGTCGCGCCGGAGGACACGCTGGGCGAGGTCGCAGAGCGAATGACGAGTCAGAACACCGGCGCCGTCGTCGTCAAGGACTTTGGGCGCATGATCGGCATCCTCACCGAGCGTGACATGCTTCGAGCCATGGCGGCGCGCGTGCATACGAGCGAGGCCCGCGTGCGCCAGTGGATGACTGCCGATCCCATGACCGCCACGGCTGACATGACGCTCGACGACGCAGCCCAGGTGATGCTGGACAACGGCTTCCGCCACCTGCCCGTCGTCGATGGTTCGAACGTCCTCGGCGTCGTCAGCCTCCGCCGAGTGATGGGCGGCCGGCGACGGCCTGCGCCCGAAGCCGCGTAGTCAGCTTTAGCTACACGCGGAGGCGATGCCTTCGACGACGACCGATGCGGCCTGCTTTTGACCGACGCGGACGCGCCGGAGCTGCTTGACGAGCTTGCTGTTGCGGCGGATCTCGCCCAGCGCTTCCTGCTCGGTCTCCTCGCGTGACACGCGGGCGAACAGGCACGAGAGCGGGCTCTTCTTCCCGCCGATCCAGCCGACCGCGTAGAGGTACTTCAGCACCGTCTTCGAATAGGGCGCGCGCTTGTAGGCAGCGCGGGCACCTCCAGCCGGCACCCTCTGAGCGTTCGCCGCCGCGTTCAGCGTCGAGACTGCTGCCCCGCTCGAGGTGGGGAGCACCGCCAGCTTCTGGCCGAAAGCGCCGGTGAGCGAGGCGGTGAGGACGGCCATCGCAGCCACCAGGCTTGCGTACTCGACGAGCATCGCTACATCGTCCGTCCGAACGGGCCGCCAGTCAACCCGAGCTCACCAGATGCTGCGCAGGAGCGAGAGAGCGTCATCGGACGATGCGGCGCGTGGATTCGCGCGAGCCCCCGCTCGATCCACCGCCTCCGCCGCGACGAGCTGCAGCTCGTCCTCCGGCACGTCGAAGTCGCGGAGTCGCGCGAACCCTCCAAGCCGGGCGAGCTCCTCGACCCTTGCCGCGGGATCGTCGGACTCGAGCGCCCTCCCAAACTGCTCGATCGCGCCAGGCGCAACCGGCTCGTTGAACCGAAGCGTGGGCGGTAGCGTCAGCGCGTTCATCGCTCCGTGCGGGAGGCCGTAGCGCCCTCCGAGAGCCTGCGCCAGCGCGTGCGCGAGAGCCAGCCCCGTCAGGCCGAGCGCCTTGCCCGCATGCACTGCTCCCTCGAGGAGTCCGGTCCGCGCCTCGAGATCGTCCGGTCGCGCGACCGTCTCGGGCAGCCAGCGCGCGATCAGCTCCGCTCCCACGACAGCCTCGGCGTCCCCTTCGGCGTTTCTACCCTCGACGTAAAGCGCCTCCGCGCTGTGAGCGAGCGCGTTCATGGCGGTCCCGACCGTCTCCTCCAAGGGAAGCCCGAGTGTCAGCTCCGGCTCGTAGACGATCGCCACCGTTCGGGCGCCGCTGCCGCCGGCCTTGCGCTTCTGCGCCTCGTCGCGCATCCCGAAGTAAGGCGTCCACTCGGCGCCGGCGTACGTCGTCGGCACCGCGACGAGCGAGAGCCCGGTTTCCGCGGAGACGGCCTTGGCGGTTTCGATCGCGCTCC